>NZ_JAUOEV010000053.1:0-751 GCF_031932135.1 Shewanella vaxholmensis | reverse complement strand
TTAGTTCTGGGGAATATGGCGGCAGTTTGAGTATAGACAGGTTGGGGATATCAGCAGCAATGTCATTGGTATGCCAACCCGCACCGTCCATTACCACGACAGCATGGCGGCCAGGTTTGGTGCGTTTTGCAATCAGCTCCAAGTGCTGGTGCATGATGTCCTTATTAACGAATGGCGTGATGATGGCTTCAGTTTCTCCTGTTGCAGGACAGACTGCGCCGAAGAGATGCACATATTCAAACTGCTGCTGTCTTAGCGCTCTTGGTCTACTGCCTTTGGGGGCCCAAAGTCGTGTCGTTGTATTTTGCTGGCCGAATCTGGCTTCGTCCTGAAACCAAATATCAATCTGGTGTGGTTGTATATGAATGGGAGCGTGAAGGATCGTTTCCAGAGGAAACTTTTTTAAAAGCGTCCTGTAAGCTCTGAGTTTGTTTTGGATGCCTGGAGCGGCTGGTTATCCAACAGAATCCCATGCTCTTTAGTAGCTTGTAGATGTGATTGGGATGGTACTCGACATTAAACTCACTCGAGATGTATTGCTGGATGTCGGCCCCAGTGAGTCTGCCGCCCTCATCTGATTGTGCTTTGAACTCAATGTATCTGGCGAGTCTCCTTTTTTGCTCATTTGACAATGACGGCTTCTTCCCTAGGCGTGGTTTATCTTCAAGTCCAGCCAGTCCTTGCCCAAGATAGCTGGAGACCCATAAGTTGACGCTAGATCTGGCCACCTTCAACTGGCTTGCCACCAGAG
>NZ_JAUOEV010000051.1:0-1120 GCF_031932135.1 Shewanella vaxholmensis | reverse complement strand
CTACCAACGCCGCGCTAGCCTAGCCTTCTCCGTCTCTCCATCGCAGTTAGCGGAAGTACAGAAATATTAATCTGTTTCCCATCGATTACGCCTTTCGGCCTCACCTTAGGGGTCGACTCACCCTGCCCCGATTAACGTTGGACAGGAACCCTTGGTCTTTCGGCGAGGGGGTTTTTCACCCCCTTTATCGTTACTCATGTCAGCATTCGCACTTCTGATACCTCCAGCGTGGGTTACCCCTTCACCTTCAACGGCTTACAGAACGCTCCTCTACCGCGCACAGTAAACTGTGCACCCGTAGCTTCGGTGACTAGCTTAGCCCCGTTACATCTTCCGCGCAGGCCGACTCGACTAGTGAGCTATTACGCTTTCTTTAAATGATGGCTGCTTCTAAGCCAACATCCTAGCTGTCTAAGCCTTCCCACATCGTTTCCCACTTAGCTAGTACTTTGGGACCTTAGCTGACGGTCTGGGTTGTTTCCCTTTTGACGACGGACGTTAGCACCCGCCGTCTGTCTCCCGAGTAGTACTCATTGGTATTCGGAGTTTGCAAAGGGTTGGTAAGTCGGGATGACCCCCTAGCCTTAACAGTGCTCTACCCCCAATGGTATTCGCTCGAGGCGCTACCTAAATAGCTTTCGAGGAGAACCAGATATCTCCCGGTTTGATTGGCCTTTCACCCCCAGCCACAAGTCATCCGCTAATTTTTCAACATTAGTCGGTTCGGTCCTCCAGTTGATGTTACTCAACCTTCAACCTGCCCATGGCTAGATCACCGGGTTTCGGGTCTACACCTTGCAACTAAACGCGCAGTTAACACTCGGTTTCCCTACGGCTCCGCTATTCGCTTAACCTCGCTACAAAATGTAAGTCGCTGACCCATTATACAAAAGGTACGCAGTCACGGTCTCAAGAACCGCTCCCACTGCTTGTACGTATACGGTTTCAGGTTCTATTTCACTCCCCTCACAGGGGTTCTTTTCGCCTTTCCCTCACGGTACTGGTTCACTATCGGTCAGTCAGGAGTATTTAGCCTTGGAGGATGGTCCCCCCATATTCAAACAGGATGTCACGTGTCCCGCCTTACTCGTTTTCATCAATGGTTAGTTTTCATGTACGG
>NZ_JAUOEV010000050.1:0-1157 GCF_031932135.1 Shewanella vaxholmensis | reverse complement strand
CTTCCTTTTCAAACTAATCTCTGTCGCGATTAAGCGATGATTTTAGCTACTACACCAGCACCAACTGTACGACCACCTTCACGGATTGCGAAGCGTAAACCTTCGTCCATCGCGATTGGGCAAATCAGAGTCACTACCATTTTGATGTTGTCGCCAGGCATTACCATCTCTACGCCTTCTGGCAGTTCGATAGTACCGGTTACGTCAGTTGTACGGAAGTAGAACTGTGGACGGTAGCCTTTGAAGAATGGAGTGTGACGTCCACCTTCTTCTTTTGACAGAACATAAACTTCTGATTCAAAAGTGGTGTGTGGGTTGATTGAACCTGGTTTAGCCAATACTTGACCACGTTCTACGTCATCACGCTTAGTACCACGTAATAACACACCACAGTTCTCGCCTGCACGACCTTCGTCAAGCAGTTTACGGAACATTTCTACGCCAGTACACGTTGTTTTAGTCGTAGTGCGAACACCAACGATTTCAACTTCGTCACCCACTTTAACAATACCACGCTCAACACGACCAGTTACTACTGTACCACGGCCAGAGATTGAGAATACGTCTTCGATTGGCAGTAGGAACGGCTTGTCGATGTCACGTTGTGGTTCTGGAATGTAAGAATCCAGAGCTTCAGCAAGTTCGATAATCTTAGCTTCCCACTCTGGTTGACCTTCTAGGGCCTTCAGAGCTGAACCTTGGATTACTGGTAAGTCATCACCTGGGAAATCGTATTCTGACAGAAGTTCACGCACTTCCATTTCTACTAATTCCAGTAATTCTTCGTCATCTACCATGTCACATTTGTTCATGAACACGATGATGAAAGGTACGCCAACCTGACGAGAAAGCAGGATGTGCTCACGAGTCTGTGGCATTGGACCGTCTGTTGAAGCTACTACTAAAATCGCGCCGTCCATCTGTGCAGCACCAGTGATCATGTTTTTAACATAGTCAGCATGGCCTGGGCAGTCTACGTGTGCGTAGTGACGTGAAGGCGTGTCATATTCGATGTGAGAGGTATTGATGGTAATACCGCGCTCACGCTCTTCTGGAGCGTTATCGATTTGAGAGAAGTCTTTAGCTTCGCCACCGTAGGTCTTAGCCAGTACGTGAGAGATAGCTGCAGTCAGTGTGGTTTTACCATGGTCAACGTG
>NZ_JAUOEV010000049.1:0-1282 GCF_031932135.1 Shewanella vaxholmensis | reverse complement strand
GCCACCTAATATGGCCAATATAGCAAGTGTCATAACGTTACCTTAAGTTAAAAAAATGAAATAAATCAATGCAGCCAAAATTATTCTATATATCACATACGGCCACATACCAAAGCGATTAAGCCACTTCAGGAAAAAGTGAATTGCAGTTAAAGCCATGATGAAAGAAGTGACTCCGCCTACTAAAAAGGCAAGCGAATCGATATGAGTGTCACTTGCACCAACCTCAAGTAATTTGGCACTCGCAGCCAATGAAGTAATAGGGATAGCAAGTAAAAATGAAAAACGTGAAGCGGCTTCTCGGCTTAAACCTAGCAATGCCACTGTAGATGAAAAACGCGGACTTATTTATCGCATGCGCCTAAATATGAAACAAAGCACCATCATGGTTGAAGGTAAAGAGATAAAACTGATACCTGGAATGGCGGTAACCGCCGAAGTGCAAACGGGCAAGCGACGTATTATCGAGTTTTTTATTGCACCGTTATTGAGGTACAGACAAGAGAGTATTAGAGAGCGTTGATCACGACGTTGAATAATTAGAGGCCATAAGATTATGTTTTTTTTATTAGTTTTGATTTTGCCGATTATTTTATTTTTTTCCAAATGGTGTACTCACTATATTCAACCCGGCATGACGAAATTACTGAGCTTCATCGGGGTGCTGTTCACCTGTTACATGATACTGATTGGTGATGAGGTCTTAGGGGGAATTCAGTTTGGTTACCTGTGTTATTTATCTCCAAGACTAGAGGTGTTAACGGATGAGCTTGAAGGTAGAAAGATTAGATCTACATCCAGTATAACGGAAGTAAAGCTATCACCTGTAAAAATCAAAGAAGAGCTGGTGGTTATGAAAGATGTGGACACAGGACAACCTATTTTTAAATATTCATATTATCGTTTTTACGGTGGTTGGTTGGCACATTGGATCAATTTTAATGGCTTTAAAGGACCCTATTTTTATTCTAACACCTGTAATCAAGGTTCAGGTAGTAAGCTATTAATTATTAATAATAATATAGTAGTGGAAGAATAACGTTTTAAAAATTAAATACTTGATTTTAGATAAGGGATTATAAGATGACAGATATTAGAGAAGCGTATATCAATGCACTGTTAGCGGATGCAACATATGCCGTTAACAAAGTGATAGAAAATGATGACAAGACTCCACAAGAAAAATTATTGGATGATCTTTCCGACCGACTAGGTGAAAGCTTAGCCCATTATGTTGTCGCTAACTTCGAACTCGATTTTGATTCCATCATTAATACCAGTG
>NZ_JAUOEV010000047.1:0-1373 GCF_031932135.1 Shewanella vaxholmensis | reverse complement strand
GTTGAACGATCTTTCAAGGGCTTCATAATCAGCCGCAACCTAAGTTGCGGCTGATTTTTTTATGTCTGAATTTTCTAAAGAGCTACTCGTTACTGCTGAATTTTGCCAATCGCGGGATATTGATGTATTCGCCAAACATGTTCCCATGGATTGGGTGGCTGAGGCTGTGCAACAAACTGGCAGGGCATCACTTCGAACCCGCCGTTTCCCTGCAGAGCAAGCTGTTTGGTTGGTTCTAGGCATTGGTTTGATGCGTAACCGCTCGATTCAGCAAGTCTGTGATACGCTCTCACTGGCGTTTCCCGACGCCAAGGGGGAGCTCCCGCCACTGGCGACCAGTAGCATCATCAAAGCCAAAGAAAAGTTGGGTTCAGAGCCCATGCGTTATTTGTTCAAAACAACCGCTGCACTGTGGGAAACACAGTGCGAATTTGATGAGATTGCTGGATTGAAATTGCTCAGTGTTGATGGGACGTATTTTAAGACGCATAACACTGAAGAAAACCATCACTTTGGCTTTGCACAAAGCACGGCTTCTTTTCCCTCTGTGCTGGCGGTCACCTTAATGTCTACTCGCAGCCACTTACTTTCTGATGCGGCTTTTGGGCCTGTTACCCACAGTGAAATTCACTATGCACAGCAATTGGTTGGCTCAGCTCCCGAGAATTCGCTCACATTGTTTGACCGTGGGTTTATGTCTGCCGAATTGCTCATCAGCTGGCAAGGAAGTGGTGCAAACACCCATTGGTTAACCCCGATAAAGTCTAAGACCCGCTATCAAATTATCGAGTCATTCTCAGAGTATGACCATCTGGTTGAGATGCCGGTATCACCCCAAGCTAAACAGCAAGCGCCTTATCTGGGGGAGTGCTGGCAAGCCCGCCTTATCCTTATTCCGTCACCCAAAGGTGATATCAAAGGGGTTATCACGTCATGTCTATGCCCCAACACTTATCCAGTGAACGATTTGCTCAATGTGTATTGGCAGCGATGGGAGATAGAGAGGGGTTATGGTGAGCTAAAGCAATATCAACTGGAAAATAAACCTGTCCTGCGCAGTAAGAAGAAGGATGGGGTGTATCAAGAATTATGGGGGATCTTGACGACCTACAATATTGTTCGGCTAGAGATGGCCGCAATGGCAGTGCAGCATAAAGTTGAACCACAGAGGATAAGTTTCATTAATGCCCTGTTTTTAATACAGGATGAGTTTGGTTGGAGCGACAGAGGAAGTCCAGGAGCGATCCCACAGCACTTAAAACGACTGAGGGAAAATGGCAAGAGGTTGATTTTACCCCCGAAGAGGAAGCGGCCCAGCTATCCGCGTGTGGTGCTAAAGAAAACGGTGAAATATCCAAATAAAAATGCCACTC
>NZ_JAUOEV010000046.1:0-2732 GCF_031932135.1 Shewanella vaxholmensis | reverse complement strand
AAGATGCCAATAAGTACAATTGAAGGAGCCGAATTCGGCTCCTTTTTTTATGTTTAAATTCATCAACCTTGGATTGATATGCGCCTCGCAAAATACCTCGCCCAATGTGGCATTGGCTCACGCCGTGAAGCCTGCCGTTTAATTGAGGCCGGACGCATTACACTCAATGGCCATATCGCCCGCCACACAGATCCCGTCCGTTTAGGCGAATCATTAAATTGCCTCGACAGCATTGAGCTTGATGGCACACCCATCACTCAAGCCGAAACCCTCGCCTACTGGGTATTTAACAAAGCCGTAGGCACAGATTGCCGCCTGCTGGAGCCGGATGAAACGAGCCTTGTACACTTGCTTCCCAAAGCGCCAAGACTCTATCCCGTCGGCAGACTCGATAAAGATTCCCGCGGCCTACTGCTATTAACTAATGATGGTGAGCTAACCCATAAACTCATGCACCCCAGTTTTGCCCACAGCAAAACCTACCATGTGTACCTCAACCGGCCATTTACTGATGAGTTTGTTGAAAAAATGGCCAGTGGAGTACGTTATAAAGACCTACAAACCCTGCCCTGCCAAGTCCGCCGTCTCAGTTCGGACAGCTTTGAAATCGTACTGACTCAAGGACTAAATCGACAAATTCGGCGCATGTCCAGCGCCTTAGGCTATAAGGTGATTGACTTACAGCGCGTCGCATTAATGACATTAACGCTAGAATCCTTAGCCGAAGGAGCGATGCGGCCACTCACCCCACAGGAAGTTGCAGTGCTTAAAGCAGCAGTGACAATTTAGAGAAAGACAAGTGGCGAATACACTCAATCATCTAACTTCAATATGAGACGAATGCCTGGACTAACAATATCTTCCAATGAACTCCATGAAGATAGAAACGCCTGAGATGACTCAGGCGTTTCTATAAAACGAAGCTCCCCTTTCAAGCTTATTAATATGAGCTACTTTTTATCGGAACGAAGCACTAATTCCACTCTGCGATTCAGTTTTTGTCCTGCGTCGTTAGTATTGCTGGCGACTGGACTATATTCCCCGTTACCGTGGGCGGTTAATTGGGCCGACGGAATTTGAAACCCGTCACTCAACTGCTTAATCACAGCTGCGGCGCGGCGCTCCGACAGGCTTTGATTGTAACTCCGCTCGCCCTTATCATCGGTATGTCCAACCACATAAAAACTCATCGCCGGATGCTGCTTAAGATAGCTTGCCAGCACCTCCAGTACAGGTTTGGACTCAGGCAACATGCGCTCACTGTCATAATCAAACAGCAATCCCTCCAACGTCGCCTTGCCAGTTTGTGATATGGCATCGGTCAGGGCATCGAGGTCAATCGCCACTCGATCATCCTTCAGAGTAGAGAGTTCCATTACCCTGAGGGTAGTATCGGCAGGTCTACCATCGAAATATCCTTGGGAATAGATATCGAAGTAAACATCGCCCTTTGCGTGACTAAGCTTAAACAGCTGATACTCCTGCCATTCGTCCTCTTTATCGTCCTTGATTAATTTGATGGCATTAATCAGGCTATCATCGTCGCCGCAAGCCGTGCCTTTGCAATGGAATACCCGCTCTGCTGCCAGCTTTTGTGCGGCTGCGGCATAATTGCTGTTGATTTCAAACAGGGAATAGCTTTCAGGCATGCGGTAGATTATCTGGGTGAGTTTGGCATCCAGCGACTTGGTCTGGTAGTCAGCTCCGGCAATGCCCACAATCACAGGCACCTGCGTAAAATTGGTTTGCTTATAGTGAGCAATGTAACTGCCAGGCATCCGCCCCAGCAAAGGATGATCTGCCGCTCCTTGAGCATCGTCACTACGCCTATCTTTAATCTCAACCTCTTTCGGCGCCTGCTGTAAAAAGTCACTATTCGCTTGGATCAAGTCTAGCGGCTCAGGGATAGCGTCGAGAATATCGACTTGCAGATAGGTATATCTGTCCTCGCGATTGACGACATAGATACTGCTGTAAACCTCACCGCGAGTACCTTTCAGTTTTGCCGCCACGTAAGCACTATGATAGTCGGCATTCACGCTTTTAAGCGGCTTTAGCTGAGTTTGCATGGCTTGACCATCACCGCAGGTGACGGCCTGACAACTAAATAACACTTCAGCATTCAGCTTTTTTAGCTGTGCCAAATAGTTATTGATCACATGTTCAGGACTATACCCCTCGGGTAACTCAACGCTTTGTCGAGTCAATTTTCCTGATACAGGCAACAGAGTGAACTTGTCACCATTCACTGCGGTGATAAGTTCAAAGGGCGTAAAGTGGATTCGCTTTTCTTTAGGCGATTTGGCATCAGGAAAGGGAGTAAACAGCGATTCAGCATTCACCGCAAAAGTGGCGACACCGCAGGTCGCGGTCAAAAGTACAGCACTCAATAACGTCTTATGTCCCATAAAAAATCCTTTTCTGTGGGGAATCTAGCTCTCGCGAACCAACTAGATAGATAAAGAAATAGTGATGGGATAATACGATAAAAATTTTTACCTAGGTATTAAATGGCATAAAAGTAATACTTTTTATTGAAAAGGAAATACAGAAATTACACCGAAGAAATAAAGAGAGAAATATAAAGCCCTCCATCTTTAAATAGCACACAGAAGTGGAGATGCCGCGATCATACGAATATGAAAGAGCAGCCATGCCTGCCGCCAACGGTCACAGTTACAACAATGCCAATCCTCACTAACCCTTCTGCTGTTCGTTTAGCTAAAAAGATA
>NZ_JAUOEV010000045.1:0-2882 GCF_031932135.1 Shewanella vaxholmensis | reverse complement strand
GTACACCTTACGCATAGGTGTTTTTTTTGTCAATCAGTACACCTTAGGTTGTGGGCACAACTGCGAATCTGTACACCTTTAATGACGCATTTACTGCGAATCTGTACACCTTTCACTGATCAATCACTGCGAATCTGTACACCTATGATCGCTGTAGCTCATGTCCACCAAGGGCTCTAGGCTCTCTACAAACAAGAAAGATCTTATACAAACAAGAAAGATCTTATTACAAAGGCGTGGATCTGTGGATAACTCTGAAAAAATCAACCTTTTAGAGCGAAAAGCAGCGGCTGCGCCGCGACCATGGGGCTGCGCCCCTAGGTCGCCTAAAGGCTCCACCCTTCCCCAAAAATGCCTCGCCATTTCCTGCCGTTGGCAGGGGCGAGACTGAAAAACCGCGCTGCAGGTGCGTTTTGTCTTCGACCATTAAGCTATCGCAGTGCGGAACGGATGGTTAAAAATCAAAAGCGGCTTAGCAGGGCAAGGGCGGGGCAAAAAAGCGCCCCTAAAAACGTTCCGCTTCGCTTCCATGCTTTCGCTGCGCTCAAAAGCGCATAAAGCAACTTGATTATGTAACTATTTCAAGCTATTTTGATTTTGTAACTTTTTCAATGGGGATTGCGATGACCGAAACAAAAAATCATGGAGGGGCTCGCCCTGGTGCAGGCCGAAAAACGAAATACGAAAAAACAACGGTGATGCGCGTACCTGAGAAATACCAAGAGGCGATCAAGGCGTTGATCGCTCACTTGGACAGTACCGCAGAGATCAATCGGCATTTTCAGCCGGTGGAGTCTGAAAAAATCTATTTACGGTCTCTAAATGATAACAAGCAGCATCTCACGTTCAAAATTAGCCCGTTTTAACGCAATAGGAAGCCCGTGGAGCCGTTTAAATCACTTTCACTGATGTTTCCTTGTGAAAGTGATTTAAATGGCCGACAAGCGCTTTACAGCGCGTCAGGCTATTCGGCTTTGAATTTGTAACTAAATCAAATTATCTGAAGTATAAAAAATAAGTCGAAACCATTGCGACGGTTACGATCGCAACAAAGAAAACAGGCATCCAGTCATTCATTAAAGTTTTCATACATTTTCCTTTTAATTTTGGGCTGTGTATTGGCTTGATTTAGGCTCTTTAGAGGCGCGTTCAGGGCTTAGATTAGGCTCGAACTAGGCTCTTTTGGGGCTTGAATTAGGTTTTTTGAGCTTTTTAAAGCCGAAAGCGTCTCGATGGTGTCTCGAAAGCGTCTCGATGGTGTCTCGAAAGCGTCTCGATGGTGTCTCGAAAGCGTCTCGATGGTGTCTCGATTGTGCGAGTATGTAAAGCCGAAAGGCTAAACATAGGCACGCTGTCGAAAGTATACTTTCGCGTGCTTAGGGTTTCCCTAACACCCATTTAAAACTCTACGAGTTTCTGTACAAATGTAAGCTTGTACATTTGTACAATTTGATACTGTAACTAAATCAAGATTCATCAAAGGTCACTTGATCATCAACACTATAACGCTAAATCAATATTGCGATAATGGTTGCATTATTGACGACATGGTCATATGATTAAGTTGTAGATTATGTGGCGGTAGAGGTATCCCCACGTTAAATAAACCAACCTCAATGGATTATGTGGCGGTAGAGGCATCCCCACGTTAAATAGACCAACCTCAACGGAATAAATCTACACAAGAAACCCTCTTTTGAGGGTTTTTTTGTGTCCGAATTTTTTAAAGGACATACATGGAAATTAAAAGCCTTACCAGTAGTGCCTATAAGCGAGTAAGTGCTGGCAAAGAACAGGTTCTTCAGAAAAATAGAGGTTATGGGATTATCGCTATTACAGTTAGTGGAATCACCTTTGCGGTGCCTTTAAGAAGTAACCTAAATCACCCAAACGGATTTAAAACTATTCTTGTTGGAAAATCTTGGAATGGGCTTGATTACAGTAAAGCTCTTTTAGTTGAAGAGGCGGACATTACACAAGAATCATTTCAGCTTCGTGAGCAAGAAGAATTTGATAAAATCATAAAAAATAAAGATAAAATAATTAAAGATTTTTCCAAATATGTAGCTGATTATATTGTTTATGCGTCATCTGCGGATAAAGTTTTAGATAGACGGTTCCAGTACACGACTCTTCAATATTTCCATAATGAGTTAGGAATAGTTTGATTTTGTAACTAAATCAAATATCCATCTTTAATTGGTTACTTTGTTTGAATGTAAAGGCCAGCGCGGTGACCGTTCGGCCTTTTTTGATCGTGTCGTATTCGATAACCAAGTCACTACGTTGGTTTAGCTCGTCTACAGAAGCCTTAATCACGCGCCTATTCAGCTCTTTAAATGTAGGGTATTTATCGTTTAGGCCAAGTGCAGATCTAAAGTCATCAATCAAAATAACTCGATAATTCTTGTCGTTAAAGCGTTGTAGCAGCTCGTACAAGCGGATTGAATGACTCGATTGGAGGTTAGCTATATTTCGCAATTTGTACGTTGTAAATCGGCTTTGTAGCTGACTAATGTAACGTAAAACCTCATCACTCCAAGTGATCGTTATCGAGCCTGCCCCCTTGATTCGTTTGGACTTCTTTTGAATCCAACGCAACTCAATATCATCGTTCCCCTCTTTGAGCACGATTGTCGCCCCATAGAGTGCATCAACAGCGATATACAGCTCTCTGTGTGCATTTGGAATGCCCATTAACTCTGAAAAGTGTGTTGCGGTAATCGTCATCGTTTTTGGGATTTCAGTCCTAGGATCAACCATTCCAAGGCAGGCTAAAACTAGCTTCTGCGCTTGAACATTGAGCCGATAACTTGCATCGATAAGTGAATTCGATTTAGTAACGGATATATTGTTCATGAAGGTGTCCTTGATTTTTTTTT
>NZ_JAUOEV010000044.1:0-3492 GCF_031932135.1 Shewanella vaxholmensis | reverse complement strand
AACCCCTGTTACCGCCGTGAAAGGGCGGTGTCCTAGGCCTCTAGACGAAGGGGACACAAGGACTTATGTTTTAACTCGTAACCGAGCTTTGTAACACATTCACTTTCGTAGGCTAGGAAGCAAATGCTTTGTTCTTACCAAACAACACGTTAGTTATTTGCTAGGAACCACTCTCTATAAAAAATAGATGGTATCCCCTAGGGGATTCGAACCCCTGTTACCGCCGTGAAAGGGCGGTGTCCTAGGCCTCTAGACGAAGGGGACCCCGGACATATTAATTTGAACTTATTGTTCCCGTTTAACATCTACGGTGTCCTAGGCACTCTCTTCTAATGAAGGAAGGTCACCTCAGACATATTAATTCGAACTCACGTTCCTGCTTAACATCTACAGTAAATTGGTGGAGCTACACGGGATCGAACCGTGGACCTCTTGCATGCCATGCAAGCGCTCTCCCAGCTGAGCTATAGCCCCAAATTTTTGTCGACACTACGAACCTTAATAGTATGCGTATCAGCAGAAATTTAGATTTTGTTCATACCAAACAACTCGTTAGTTATTCGACAGGAACCAATACTTGGTATCCCCTAGGGGATTCGAACCCCTGTTACCGCCGTGAAAGGGCGGTGTCCTAGGCCTCTAGACGAAGGGGACCCGGACTTATGATTTAACTCGTAACCGAGCTTTATAACACATTCACTTCAGTAGGCTAGGAAGTAAATGCTTTGTTCTTACCAAACAACTCGTTAGTTATTTGCTAGGAACCACTCTCTATAAAAAATAGATGGTATCCCCTAGGGGATTCGAACCCCTGTTACCGCCGTGAAAGGGCGGTGTCCTAGGCCTCTAGACGAAGGGGACCCGGACATATTAATTTGAACTCACGTTCCTGCTTAACATCTGCAGTAAGTTTGGTGGAGCTACACGGGATCGAACCGTGGACCTCTTGCATGCCATGCAAGCGCTCTCCCATCTGAGCTATAGCCCCAAACTTATTAAACTACATTTAAGTGCACTACAAGCATTTGCTCGTCTGTGTCTCAACTGCGTGGCGCATTCTATGCAGCGCACCTAAAAGTGTCAACTCGTTTTTTAGGAATTTATTCTATCTGCTATAAATTCAATCGCTTTGGATATTCTTTGCTCAGAACGGCTTCTTCCGATTAAAAATAATGTGATATCAAGGCCTGGTGACTGCCCTGCCCCTGTTACTGCGACACGTAAAGGCATACCAACTTTACCCATACCCACATCTAATTCTGTTGCAGTGTCTTCAATCGCCTGATGGATAGCTTCTACAGTCCACTCAGTTAATGCGGCTAATTTTTGTTGAACCAGTTGCAATGGCTCTAACGCAACACCACGTAAATGCTTTTTCGCTTGGGCTTCATCAAACTCAGCAAAGTCTTCATAGAAGTAGCGGCTAGAAGCGGCTAGCTCTTTTAGTGTCTTAGCGCGTTCGGCTAATGCCGAAACCACTTCCGCTAATGCTGGGCCGTTTGACATATCAATTTTTTGATCGTCCATGTGCCATTGTAAGTGTGTCGCCACATATTCTGGGGCAAGACTCTTTATATAGTGTTGGTTCAACCACACCAGTTTATCGGTATTAAAGGCAGAAGCGGCTTTATTGATATCACCGAGCTTAAAGTATTGCTTCATTTCTTCTAAAGAGAAGATCTCTTGATCGCCATGTGACCAACCTAAACGTACTAGGTAGTTCAACAGTGCTTCTGGCAAATAGCCATCGTCACGGTACTGCATTACGCTCACTGCACCATGACGCTTAGATAATTTCGCGCCATCATCACCGAGAATCATAGAGACGTGAGCATATTCTGGGATCGGCGCCCCTAATGCTTTAAGGATATTGATTTGACGCGGCGTATTGTTGATATGATCTTCACCACGAACCACACAGGTAATTCCCATATCCCAATCGTCAACGACTACACAGAAGTTATAGGTTGGCACACCATCGGTACGGGCGATGATCAAGTCATCTAATGCATCGTTAGAAAATTCAATACGGCCACGAACATGGTCATCAAATACCACTGAACCGCCGATAGGATTTTTGAAGCGCACGACAAATGGTTCATCAGTATCACGAGCGGGTAAGTCACGGCAGCAACCATCGTACTTTTGTGCTTCACCGTTGGCGGCTTGTGCTTCTCTTAACGCATCAATACGCTCACGTGAGCAATAGCATTTGTATGCAGTGCCCTTTGCTAACATTTGGGCAATAATTTCGTTATAACGATCAAAACGCTTAGTTTGGTAATACGGGCCCTCGTCCCATGTCAAACCTAACCAGTTCATACCTTCTAAAATCGCATCGCAGGCGGCTTGAGTCGAACGCTCAATATCAGTGTCTTCAATACGTAATACAAACTCACCGTTATTGGCACGAGCTTGTAACCAAGAATAAAGTGCAGTACGGGCACCACCAACATGTAAGAAACCAGTAGGACTAGGGGCAAAACGCGTCTTAGTTGTCATAATGGGACACTAACCTATATAAAGTCGTCTAGATAAAGACAATCACGATAAAAAAGTGGGCTTATTCTAACAGTCAAAGCAGGCGCTGCAAATGGGACAAGCTCTGCAGTATCACTTATCTGATAAAATCGTGACGCTAAATCCCCTCCTTATATAGAGAAGCCTATATAAAGGTGCACATATTAGAGTGACGCTACTCTTATCACCCGCAAACCTGCACCCCATTTATCTGACTTAAGACTCATGGATTGATTTTCGCTACGCTTAGATCCCTGCCCTACTTTTCCTTCAGCTATAAATAGTGTGTCTTTGACGCAACGCCTATACATCGCTATCCACTCAATCTCTAACATCTAATCATTGTGAGTCACTCACACCCTGTCATTTTATCGTCCAAAAATGCTCACGAATGACATGAGTCTAGCTATCGCGGCATCCCAAACACCCAAATTGCACGCCATTGACAGGCGAATAAACTAACACTTTGATCGGCGGCGTGATTAGCATTAAGCCAATGCGAACAAAAATAGCGCGACCAATGCTTTTTTCACTAAAAAGCGTTGACACTAGATCGAACCTCCCTATAATACGGCTCCACACAGCGAGGTCGATTAGCTCAGCTGGGAGAGCACCTCCCTTACAAGGAGGGGGTCACTGGTTCGAGCCCAGTATCGACCACCATTGTTTTATACATGATTTGTAAATAAATAATGGCTGTACAAAATAGTTATATCCCAGGTCGCTTAGCTCAGCTGGGAGAGCACCTCCCTTACAAGGAGGGGGTCACTGGTTCGAGCCCAGTAGCGACCACCATATAACTTAATGTACATCATTGTGTGAAAGTCATTCCCAGGTCGCTTAGCTCAGCTGGGAGAGCACCTCCCTTACAAGGAGGGGGTCACTGGTTCGAGCCCAGTAGCGACCACCATTCTTCAGTGAATAATGACTTAAAAATTGTGTAATATCAGAATTCCCAGGTCGCTTAGCTCA
>NZ_JAUOEV010000043.1:0-3848 GCF_031932135.1 Shewanella vaxholmensis | reverse complement strand
TGGGGCTTAATACGTTCAAATTTAGCTTTAGCCATGGTAATGCCTCAGTCCAAGAATCTTGGTGATGAAAACTAACATATAGAAAAAATCCGATGCATTAAAATGACATCGAACCGATTATGTTTAGGCGTAGGAGCTAAATTTAGAGAGGCTGGTGCTGATAGGCAGATTCGAACTGCCGACCTCACCCTTACCAAGGGTGTGCTCTACCAACTGAGCCATATCAGCAACTAATTTGGAGCGGACAGCGGGAATCGAACCCGCGTTATCAGCTTGGAAGGCTGGAGTAATACCATTATACGATGTCCGCGCAACCTAACTAAGGCTACCTAACTACCTAGAAAAAAGTGGTGGAGGGAGAAGGATTCGAACCTTCGAAGGCTGAGCCGTCAGATTTACAGTCTGATCCCTTTGGCCACTCGGGAACCCCTCCACAGAAAATGGTGCCGGCACCAAGAGTCGAACTCGGGACCTACTGATTACAAGTCAGTTGCTCTACCAACTGAGCTATGCCGGCATTATCATTTCGGAACGGGATATTAGGTAAATGCGCTCCCAAGTGCAAGTAAAAAACACCTATTTACGTAAAAAAAGCGCTCGAACGGTGTTTTTTTACACGTTATCCAACTTTGCCGACCAATTAAACAGCGAATACATCAAACGGTCACGGAAACACGGCTACAACCACCCATTTAGTATTGTTCCGAATAATTCCATAGTGTACTGTGCCTTTCCTAAGCTGAGGAAAGCCAATGACTTCTAAAAATTCAATTCAAAAAGCACTCTATCTCGCCTTTGAGCGCCTGCAATGGTCTGAGTTACGAGATTCAGTGCCGCTGACGCTGAGCGAGCAAGACTTGGAAAACCTTAGAGGCATTAATGAGAAGATATCCTTATCGGAAGTCACAGATATTTATCTTCCCCTTAGTCGGCTGCTCAATCTAATAGTCAAAGCTAAGCAACAACGTGGATTAGTCGTTGATGAGTTTCTTGGCCAAAAGCCATCAAAAAGCCCTTACATCATTAGTATTGCTGGCAGTGTCGCCGTCGGCAAAAGTACCACAGCGCGTATCTTGCAAGCCTTACTACAGCACTGGCCTGAGCATCCTAAGGTCGATCTCGTCACAACGGATGGCTTTTTGTATCCGCTGGCAGACTTGAAGCGTAAAGGGTTATTACAGCGCAAGGGATTTCCGGAAAGCTACGATATGAAAATGCTGGTTGAGTTTATCTCCGCCGTGAAATCTGGCCAACCCCATGTGAAAGCCCCTATCTATTCACACGTCACCTATGACCGTGTGAAAAATCAGCACCAAACCGTTTCTCAGCCCGACATCTTAATTTTGGAAGGCTTGAATGTACTGCAGACTGGACTCGACTCCCCCGTCGATACCCGTCGTCCTTTTGTCTCCGATTTTGTCGACTTTTCTATTTATGTCGATGCACAAGAGCCGTTACTCAAACAATGGTACAAAGAACGCTTCTTGCAATTCCGCTCTGGCGCCTTCAGTGACAAGAAATCCTATTTCCATCACTATTCGTCGCTGACCGATGATGAAGCTAATACCATTGCTGCCAATATTTGGGACACGATTAACGGTCCCAACCTGCAATTGAATATTCAACCAACCCGTGAAAGGGCCCATTTGATCCTACAAAAAGGTCAGGATCATTTGATGTCCCACGTACTGATGCGCAAATAATCTTCTGTAAAATAGTCTCTTGGGTGCTTAGCGTGCCCTTAAGCTAATTTCACCGCCGATAAATGCTTGCACACCATCGGCGGTTTCGAGCAATACTGCACCTTGCTCATCAACACCGCGGCAAATCCCTTCTACCGATTTTTCACCCATAAGCAAACGTATTTCACGGCCATAAAATAAGTCTGCCGCTTGCCAACGAGCCTTGAATGCAGCTAATCCTTCACGCTCAAATAGCTGGATATCACGCTTGAGTTGCTTCTGTAATTCGATAACAAGCGCTGTCTTATCAGGCATATCGACCAACTCTGAAAGGTCACTCCAAGGCTGATCGATACCTTTGCCTTGCTCCTCTGACATCGCCATATTAACGCCAACACCAATGATCAGCTGACACTGACTATCCGCCTGTCCCGACATTTCAATCAAGATCCCGGCAAGCTTCTTGTTATCTAAATAGATGTCATTCGGCCACTTAACCCCAATATTCTCTACCCCAAACGATTTAAGCACTTCAACTAATGTGCAGGCCACCACTAAACTTAATCCCATAGCCTGTGCCATTCCCTGCGGAAATGTCCAAAACAGCGAGAAATATAGATGATGCCCATAGGGTGACACCCAAGTTCGACCTCGGCGACCGCGACCTGCAGATTGATACTCTGCCACGCACACATCGCCATTCTTTAGCTCAGTGGTATGGCTCAGCATAAAGCCGTTGGTGCTTGCGATCTCATCAAAATAAAAACAACGGTTATCAATTGACTGCACTAAACGTGAAGCATCAATTAAAGAGATCGGATTAGCTAGCTTATAGCCGCGACCTTTAACGCTATAAATTGCTACGCCATAGGTTTCTAACGCATCAATGTGCTTATTTACAGCGGCGCGCGAAATCCCAAGTTCAGTGGCTAACTGCTCGCCTGAAACAAATTGACCGCTAGACAACAAGGCTAATATCTGGCGCTTTCTTCCCCAATTATCAGACATACAAATCTCCTTCTCCGTTAGCGCCCATGATTCTAGGTTCCGCTTCTAGCACAACACCAAATTTATCCTGTACTTGCGCAATAACATGCCGCGCTAAGCGACAAATATCGCGCCCCGTTGCCCCGCCTCGATTCACTAATACCAAAGCTTGTTTGTCATGCACAGCCACATTACCAAGCACAAAACCTTTCAGTCCCGCTTGTTCAATCAACCAACCTGCCGCCAATTTCACCGTCGCATCCGCTTGCGCATAACCCACTATCGTCGGAAAACGCTGTGCTAAATCTAGATAACAGGCCGCGCTAACAATAGGATTTTTAAAGAAACTGCCTGCATTGCCGAGCACTGCAGGATCGGGGAGCTTTTCACTGCGAACTTGGCATACGCGATTAAAAATTTCACGCGCAGTGACGGTTGCTGGATCAAACGATTGCAGTGGACCATAGGCCAAACGCGGTTGCCAACGTTTAGCTAAGCGCAGTCCGACTGCTGTCACTACGGCAAAATTGCGTAATTTGTCTTTGAAAATAGACTCACGGTAAGCAAACTGACACTCAGCTGTGCTTATACGCACGAACTCACCTGAGGGTAAATCAAGATACTCAACCCAATCACACACATCACAGAGTTCAACACCATAAGCGCCAATATTCTGTATAGGTGCTGCGCCAACCGTTCCAGGAATTAACGCCATATTCTCCAGCCCAAACATGCCACGCTCGAGCGTAAACCGAATTAACTCGTGCCAATTCTCACCCGCCTCAACCTCGAGATAAAACGCTTCTGCGTCTTCAGATACTTTTATCCCCTTCGATAACATCCTGACAACTGTGCCGTTAAAGTCCTCCGTGAAGACCAGATTGCTACCGCCACCAAGCACCAACATAGGCAATTGCCGTTGCCATAGTGGCAAACACATTGCCCGAACAGCTTCTTTTGAGTGCGCCTCAACAAGATCGGCGCAAGACTGGGCCAAACCAAAGGAATTAAACGATTTAAGGCTATGAGATAGAGACATGTGTTTGATCAATTACGACAAAAGCACATTGTAACTGCTAAAAGCAAGGATTGCAGCTAACGCGGAGGACACGTATTGATGAAATAGTCATCGTGGAGTGGGTATTTAGGCGAAAAATCACGCTGAATTTCACAAATTTC
>NZ_JAUOEV010000042.1:0-7489 GCF_031932135.1 Shewanella vaxholmensis | reverse complement strand
CCTACTTTCATCACAAAGTTAACAGGAATTTTGGGGTTGTTAATGTCCTTTCTTCCATCTTCATGCCATTTTTGCTCCCACTTGGAAAAGTAATATTCCAAATCACTTGGCTCCAACTGATATATCTCTTGGAGTTCAATGTTTCTGTATATAGCAAATATCCATGGAACATTTCGGTACTTTGCAATGATTGTAGGGTTCATGTGATGATGAGTAGAGAAACTCTTTGTTAGATCGATGTTGATTGATTTTAGTTCGTACTCTTGCCCATTAATATCAACAGCATCATTACCCTCCCTACCGCTTAGAACTTGTAGGTTCGTTATTAAGATTACCTGAAGAAGTTTTCCTCCGTTATCTTGAAATATATCCTTTATGCCGTGTTTAGTTGCCAGCTCTTGATATTCCTGGATGTTCGGCCACAGGTTTTTTAATTTTTCAAAATCGCTATGAGACATTAACGCTATTCCATTAGTAGGGATGATGTATGAACATTGAGCGCTTTTGCTAAGCGTTCGATGTTATCTATGGATATGTTTCTTTCTGCTCGTTCTACTGAACCAACATAAGTTCTATGGAGCCCAGCCATGTCAGCTAGAGCCTCTTGTGATAGACCTAGCTTTCCCCGCATATCTTTGAGGTTGCGGGCTAGGATTTCTCTGGCAGATAAGGGGTTTCTATTCTTTGTCATACGCGGGATAATGAGCGCATGAAGACTTTGAATCTACAGACTATGAGTAGCAATAAGATGTTGAAAAGTGATGTTTGTCCGGCCTATGAAACTAGTAATGGTGCTGTTTACATTGGTGATTCGTTGGAGCTGCTTGAAGCCCTTCCTGACGATAGTGTGAGCTTGGTTATGACCAGCCCACCGTTTGCGTTGCTGCGGAAAAAAGAATATGGAAATTTAGAGCAGCATGAATATGTAGATTGGTTTTTGTCTTTTGCAAAAATAGTTTTTAAAAAATTAAAGCCTGATGGTAGTTTTGTAGTTGATTTTGGCGGTGCTTATATGAAAGGAGTTCCTGCTAGAAGTCTGTATAACTTTAGGGTTTTGATTCGAATGATTGATGAAGTGGGCTTCTTCTTGGCGGAAGACTTTTACTGGTTTAATCCTTCTAAATTACCAAGTCCCATCGAGTGGGTTAATAAAAGAAAGATCAGAGTTAAAGATGCAGTAAATACTGTTTGGTGGTTCAGTAAAACAGAGTGGCCAAAATCAGACATAACTAAAGTGTTGGCACCGTATAGCGATAGGATGAAAAAATTACTAGAGGATCCTGATAAGTTTTATACGCCAAAAGTTAGGCCATCTGGGCATGATATTGGTAAGTCGTTTGCAAATGATAATGGAGGGGCTATTCCTCCTAATTTATTGCAAATACCAAATACTGAATCAAATGGGCAATATCAAGCTGGATGTAAGGTTGTGGGGGTTAAGGCCCACCCAGCTAGATTCCCTGCAAAGTTACCTGAATTTTTTATTAGAATGTTGACTGAACCAGGTGATCTTGTTGTAGATATTTTTGGTGGTTCAAACACAACTGGAATGGTTGCTGAGAAAGAATCTCGAAAGTGGATTTCATTTGAAATGCAGCCAGAGTATGTCGCAACCTCCGCATTTCGCTTCCTCGATAAAGGGGTTGCTGACGAGGATGTATTGAGCATTTACAGCCGGATTATGAATGGAGATACAGTGTCGTTAGATTGTAATTTGTGCCAGAGCTTAGACTCGCCAAAATGACGCCTGCGACCCAATCGGAATTGTGTGTGACTCACTATTTTATCTGATTTTGCTGGCTCATCTCGTGAATCACTCTACACCAGACTTATTAAGGAATGCGCTAAGTGGCTATATAGGCGCAGGTTGTCAAACAACCTGCGCCCTTAGACTAACTGATACAATTAATGAATGCTGAACACGCTACTACTAATACAATTAGCAGTACGATGAACACACATGAGATTATCAGGTGTGTAATTGTTGTCGCACTCAAAAATGACAGTAAGCCGGTTAGTATATTTTCCATCAGACCTATCCTTCATAGTTTATTTTAAGAAAGAAGGCTTTTTCATTCATATGCTTAGCGCAGCATTAACGGTCTAACCGGTGCTGTTTTGTGCCAACTATATGAGACAAAAGAGTTGACGCATGTATTATAATAAACTATTATCTACCTACCACAGTAAGACATTGTCCATATAACCCCATCAAACTACAAAGCCAAGTTTTGTGGTTAAGCCATTATTGGCGCAGTAATAACCACATGTATAAAGAATAGCACATAAAAATAGGCGTGTAAAGCCAAATCTTTGATACTCTTGCTGCTTGCTTACTTTTTGCACAACCCTGGGGCCGCCACTTACGCTCTTAATTGCTCCTCCTTATGAGCTGATTAGTAATCGGTTATTTTTATCTAAAATCGTGCCCATGAATCACTCTACCCCAGACTGATTCACGCGAGCCCCTAAAACCCGCCATATTGCCCTGTTTGCGGCTATTCTGGGGCGGTTTTTTCCCTTAAGATGAATCAAATCTCTAGAGAACTGATTCAAGCCCATGCAAAACCCCGATATTGCCCCTGAAATGCGCCTGTTTACGCCCGATGGTGAACGGTTGTATTTAACCGCGGAAGAACGGCGGCGCTTCCTCGATGCCAGTGCCTTAGAATTGCCCAATGAACGGATGTTTTGCCATGTCCTGCATTACACTGGTTGTCGCCCGTCTGAGGCATTAGCTATCTCGCCCAGACATGTGATGGTCGAGGATGCGGCAATCGTTATTCGCTCCCTTAAGAAGCATAAAACCGATCCCCATGGCCGACTGAAGCAAGCGCAGTATCGAAGTGTGCCGGTGCCGCCGTTTTTGATTGAGCACTTGGATTTGGTGTTTGGCCTACGTGCGCAGCTACGCCGTGAGATGAACGCTGACAGTGTGTTATGGTCGATGAGTCGGCCTACCGCATATCGCTTAGTGAAGCGTGTTATGTACAGGGCTGGGATTGTGGGATCGCAAGCGACCGGTAAAGGTTTACGGCATGGCTTTGGTGTCGCAATGGTTACTGCGAATCCACCGGTGCCGCTGCATGTGATCAGTCAGCTAATGGGACACAGTGACAGCAAAACCACGGAAATCTATCTGCAGGTGCTGAGTGAAGAACGGCATAGTTTAGTGATGAATGCTTGGGGGCATTAGTTTTTGAGATATTTAGCTTTAATCTCATTTCTTAACGTAATATCTGCAAAGGTTTGCACCTCTTTCGGCCATTCAGGGTCTAGTTCTGGATTTGAATTTGTTACAGATTCAATGGTGTCGGCTGGTTTTTCTGATTTGTATTCAAGGCGATTGCTTAATTCGAGAATGAGCAATCTCATTTCAGATTGCTCTTTTTTCATCTCCTGTACTAACTGAAAAAGCTCATCGTAAGATGGTGTTTCATTGTGATGCTTTTCTTCTTGCTCAAGTGTTGCATCGAGTTTCATTTCTCCATAGACACGAAGTAGTTCCGATGTATCTACCAATGGGTTTCCATCACGGTCTCTTTCAATCGAAAGCTTGCCATTGTTGATGTGACGCCATAACGTTGTTCGGTTCCTTCCTACAATTTTCGCTGCTTGCGATAGGTTTAATTTTGCCATGTTGCACCAATATTTAAGCATCAAGAGATGCGGTGTTGCGTGTGTTGCAATGGATTATACGTCTAATTTTAGCTGCGCGCTCTGCTTGAACTCAAATGACAATGCGGCCACTGTTCGGCCTTTCTTTATGGTCTCGTAATTTATGGTGAGGTCTGAGCGCTGATTTAGTTCATCAACAGCCGGTTTGATCACCCACTTATTTAAGTCTCTAAACTGTGGGTATTTGTCGGAGATACCTAACGCTGAGCGGAAGTCATTCACATAGATAACTCTTTCTCCTGTAGCGTTAAATTTCATCAGAAGCTCGTATAAACGAATAGAGTGAGCTGACTGTAGGTTCGCGATATGTCGCAGCTTATAAGTTGTAAATCGGCTCTGTAAGCTACTGATATACTTCAAAACCTCATCAGTCCAAGTGATTGTTATAGCTCCTTGCCCTTTGAGTTTTTTTACTCCTTTTTGAATCCACCTAAGCTTTACCTCTTCTTGATCATCTCTTAGGACTATTACGGCATCGAAAAGGGTATCTGACGCCTTGTATAGCTCTCTATGGGCATTTTTGATGTCTATCCCCATAAGCTCAGAGAATTCAAGAGCTGTTAGGGTCATTTCCTTTGGTGCATTACCTCTAGAGTCTACTTTCCCGAGGCAAGCCAAGACTAGTTTTTGAGCTTGTACATTTAGTTTGTAACTAGCATCAATCAAGCTATTTGATTTAGTCACCGATAGGTTGTTCATTTTATGTCACTATTGTGGAGTTTGTTTTTGGGGATTCCACAATAACCATTTGTGGAATAACTATCAACGCTCTCCACAATTAACTGTGAGTATCACCGTAAATCTCTCCACCTTTAGGGGCTGTTTTACCGTAAATCTCTCCACCTTTAGGGGGTGTTTTACCGTAAATCTCTCCACCTTTAACCTCTGCAGCCCTTTGACACCAAGGGTTACAGAGGTGCTAAAAACAAGAAAGATCTTAAAGAACAAGAAAGATCTATTAAAAAGGGTTTCACCTGTGGATAAATCAGTAAATTTGAGCATTTAGCGGCTACGCCGCGACCAAGGGCTGCGCCCAAGTTCGCCTAAAGGCTCCACCCTTACCCAAAAATGCCTCGCCATTTCCTGCCGTTGGCAGGGGCGAGATCTAAAAGCACCGCTGTAGGTGAATTTTGTCTTCGACCGTTTAACTACTTCAGTGCGGATAGTCCGTTACCCTGCGGGGCTGGTTCGCTACGCTCACGGTCTAGCAGAAAGATAAGGCGAAAATCGGCAGTAAGAGTCCTAAATCAAGATTTACGGCATTTTTTCTTAAAATGGCAATCGTTCTGTCAATATCAGGATAACGATGCTTAAAACGCTTCCTAGGCGTTTTAACGAGGCCGTTATAAATCGAAAAAATAAGACGAAGCCCCTTAAAACACCGGTACTGAGGGTTTGTGGTTTTTCTTTGCCGCTGAGCGAATGCCGGCTAGCGAAGTCTGCTGGTATGCGTGAAGTGGTCAGCTTGGATACATTGAAAAAGTTACGAAATCAAATGCCATAAAGAAGCCAACATAGAGGGGGTATGTCACTCCATGTTAAGGGAGTGACATACCCCCAGGTGTGCTCCTCATGCGGGGAATGTTGGCTTCTTTTGGCATTTTAAGCGCGTGATAGCGGCCGCCGCTATTGCGTGCGAATTTGGCTTGCGGTAAAGTGACATTTCTTCCAGCGCATCTCTCGATGCTTCAATATTTCCCCTTAAGAAAAACCTTTTTTGCTCCCGTCCAACAGGACGTTTGTAGGATCACTGACTAGCACTCAGACTTGATGGCGGCGCTCAACAGAGACGCATCATTTGTGGCAATTGCCCTTAGCAACACTTGCTCAATACCCTCGTGGGTTCTTACCTGTTCTCGGCAGTAGGAACGAGCATTAACACTAAACTGACTTCCGAAATGGCCGCCTAGCGAATGCTACAGGCCGTTGTGTTGCTAATCCGCCAGAGCAAACTCTTTTCCATTGTTAATGCGCCTATTTGGCGCATTCCCCTTTTTGATTTTGTTACTTTTTCAAGGGGTTTTATGGCTTCCACTTTCTTTTTTCAGGCTAATCAATTTTTGAAGCAACACTGCGCCAGTTCATTCGCAACGAAATCGGAGCGGATTAAAACGATCCGTTTAGTCGATAAGCAATTGAGAGAATTAGGGTTTAAAAATCTGCAGTTGAAAGGGCTAAAGCCAAAACATATTGATGCACTGTTGCAAAAATGGCAGGCGAAAAACTTGTCTGCAGGGACAATTAAAAACCGGATGGTGCATATCCGTTGGCTAACCGAAAAAATAGGCAAAAAGGGCGTTATATCGCCGTCAAATTCGGATTTAGGGATCGATAAGCGGGTGTATGTCACCAATGAAAATAAGGGAAAAACGCTTACCGAAGCCCAACTTAATGCGGTGTCAGATCCGTATATAAAAATGTCGCTACAGCTTCAAGCCGCGTTTGGCTTAAGGCGCGAAGAAGCGATGAAGATGATTGTCGATAAGGCGGTTCAAGGCGATCGTTTGCTGTTGGATTCATCTTGGTGCAAAGGTGGCAGAGATCGCGCGATCCCGATTTTAACGGATGAACAGCGCCAACTATTGACACAAGCGAGCACGTTAGCCCGTGGCCGTTCGCTCATTCCGCCGCAGTTGATGTATGTGCAGCAAATGAAACGCTACGAAAATACCTGCCTTAAGATTGGCCTCGATCGGGCGCATGGCTTGCGTCACCGTTACGCGCAGCAGCGCTATGTCGCGTTAACCGGTTTCGAATGTCACGCAGTATCTGGGGTCGCGGCAAGAAGGCTGTCAGAGGCGCACAGGGCGCTAGATAAAATGGCAAGGGCAATCATTACGCAGGAGTTAGGCCATGGCCGGTTGCCGGTCACTGCTGTTTATCTGGGTTCTTAGTGCTGCTACTATCAACTCAGTGCAATATCCAATCGGGAGGCGGGCGCCATGAGTACAATTCAGATTATCGGTTTTTTTCTTATTCTCGCGACCTTTGGCACGCTGATTTATTCGGGATACTTGTTATACACCCATAGCAGCTTACCTGAGCAGTCTGGTAAGCCTCGTCAGCGTGGTAAAAAGCGTTAGTGCTTTTTTCCCTTCACTAACATATCGCTGGCGCTGTCATATACCCAATGCTCATTGGGGTCGAGTTGATGTTTTCCTAGCACATTCGCAGCCCGAACGAGCCAGTCCTGTACCTCGGGGGAATCCATTGTGAGATGACCAGGGAGCGCCAGTAACGCTGCTTTTAACGCTTGCTCTTCAGGCGTGAGTGCCATGTTCAATCCTCTTCATTTGGTCACGATATTTTCTTCATCTCGTCACGGTAGTCGTCACTTGATTGTGTTACGTTTTCAATGTATATTGATTTTGTAACTTAATCAAGGGTGACGTTTATGACAGAACAATCCAAATCAAATAACCATGGTGGCGCTCGCCCAGGTGCGGGTCGTAAAACCAAGTATGAGAAGACGGTCGTGATGCGGGTGCCTGAGAAGTATCAAGAGGTGATCAAGGCGTTGATCACCCACTTAGACGATACCGCTTACCTCAATAGCCATTATAAAAATGGGCAGGGATCTGAGCCGGTGTATCTGCGCTCGCTCGATGACAATAAGCAGAATATTACCTTTAAAACCATGCCGTTCTAGGCTGTGTTGCACAGTGCAACAGGAGCATGAAACGCAATGAGTTTTTTTGCAATGCAAAAATTTAGGGCCAAATGGGTGGGGCGTTTTTTAGCATCATTTTCTCGCAGTAAAGCATTCGCACCCTCCCTAGTTCTTATAAATTACTAAGGGTATATTTTTTTT
>NZ_JAUOEV010000041.1:0-11306 GCF_031932135.1 Shewanella vaxholmensis | reverse complement strand
TATTCGTTTTAGCTCTGGTCATTTCGCTAGTTCTTTACGTTTTTTCCTTCCTATATTTCAGACTTTTATACTCTAAGTTGATTATTTACATCAAGATCTCGCTTAGTTTGATAAGTCCTTTTGCTTAGTGGTTAGTTTCCCGTTAGCATACAAAACTATTCACATTTTTGTTAAAGGCTGTCTGTTGCCTATGCTTCGTAAGCTTTCGCTCGCGGTACTGCTCCCTCTGTGTATGCTGACACTATATTTAGTGTTGGTCATAGGCGAGTACCTGTTTGAAAGCGATCAAGTGCGTGCTGAATTGGCGCAGCGACAATCGACACTGATAAAGCAGCAGTTGTTCCGGATGCAGAATGTGGTTCAATCGGCACAGGCTTTACAGGATGTGGAGCGGATCGAGCAGGAGGTTTCCTTAGCTGCGCTGGATATGGGCACTATGGTTTATATCTTAGTTGATGCTGATAGCCGTATTCGTTTTGCAAACCATACTGTTTGGCGCGATAGCAATGCCATGCAAGTCATTGATGGTTATGATGCTACTCGTCATCGTGCTGTGGTTCAGGCTTTCCTGCCACAAATTCTCGTTAATCTCGAACGCTTAACTATTCAAGCATATTATCCCGTCGTGCCTCAGTATGGTGGTGCGGTTGATTTGATTTATCTTGAAGCTGATTTAGCGCCTTTAGTTGCCGAAGCTTCCGCTAAGTTACAACAACGTTTTATGCGGGTTTGGGGGCTGGGTGGATTATTACTGATTGGTTTTACCTTCATTCTCTATTTCCTGTTGATCCGTCCATTCCAAATATTAAGCGAGGCCGCTAAACAGGTAGGGACTTCTTCCTTTTCGACATCGATCCCTTGGAGCTCATCAGAAGTCTTATCATTGCAAGCCAGTTTGCAACAGGTACATGAACGTTTGAGTCGTGCTGTGAAACAGTTGAATGACAGCGAACTGCGCTGGCTGTTTGCGGTGGAAGGCTCGCGGAACGGTATTTGGGATTGGGATATCAGCACGGGTGAGGTTTTTCTTTCTGATCGCTGGAAAGAGATGATCGGTTATGCATCGGATGAATTAGCGGGCGTATTCCAGACTTGGGAAACGCGGTTACATCCCGATGATAGGGATATCGTACTGGATGCTTTGCAGGAGTACGTTAGCGGTAAGAGTAAGGAATTTGAAAGTGTCCATCGCCTGCGACATAGAGAGGGGCATTATGTGTGGGTGCTGGATCGCGGCATGTTGGTTGATTGGGACCCTCAAGGACGTCCGACTCGGATGATCGGCATTCATATGGATGTGTCAGAAAGTGCCAAAAACCATGCTGCGATTAATGAATTTGTGGATCAATCGGTTACGGGTCGCAAGATGTTACCCGATGCCTTTATGGCCCGGCTGTCGCAATTTTTAACCCAAGGTAATAGCTCGGGTCAATGGGGAGCATTGCTGCTTGTTGAGGTGGATAGATTAGGCTTGGTCGCGACTCTAAACTCCCACGAATTAGAGCGCTTACTCACGCAAGTGGCTGCACGTCTATCGAGTTATTTTACTGAGAATATTACCGTTGGTCGATTGGAGTCCGGTGATTTTGTTTTGCTGGCGAAAGACTTAGCGATTGATGCTTCAGTGGCTGCGCGTCGTGCTTTAGCGCTTGCGAGTGAGTTAAGGCAAGTGATTGCTCGACCATTCCATTACGGTCATCATCACTTTGAGCTCAGCGCGAATGTGGGGATTTGTTTGCTCGACAGCATAGAGACCTTAGATCCAGCTTTAGTCATGCGCCGCGCCGAGTTAGCAGCCTTGAGTGCTAAGCAACCTGGGCAAGCGGGATGCGCTTTCTATCATGCTGAGATGGATTTACGTCAGAGCCGTGATGAACAGTTACAACAGGAATTACAGACGGCATTACAGCAAGATAGCATGACGTTAATGTTCCAACCTGTGATGAATGCGCACAGTGAATTGGTCTCGGCTGAAGTGCTCACGCGTTGGTATCGTGCCGATGGCGAGTTTATCCCGCCTACAGAGTTCGTAGCGTTAGCCGAACAGGGAGGAATGATTGCTGAACTCGATCTTTGGGTCGCTAAACGCGTGTGTCAGTTTATTCAGACATCCCATGCCCAAGGCCGGAGTTTGCCGACTTTAACTCTTAATATCAGTGCATTCTCATTTGGTCAGGCAGATTTTGTTGATGCATTGATTGCGTTAGTTAAAGAGCATGGTATTGCGGCGAATCAACTGGGTATTGAGCTCAATGAGGCCGCATTGTTAATGCAACCACAGTTTGTGGCTGAGCGCGTGTCTAAGTTGGTCGATGCGGGGATAGGTATCGTCCTCGATCATTTCGGTTCTGGATCGAGTGCTTTGAGTTGTTTAGCCAACCAGCCATTAGTTGCGGTTAAATTGGATATGAGTTGTATTGATTCATTGGCCGCAATGCCACAAAGAGTGAAGGCGTTAATTGTCTCTGCGCAGCAGTTTAATTTGCACGTGGTGGCTAAAGGCGTTGAATCACCCCAACACTATCAAGCCTTTGTTGAATTTGGCTGTGATGGTTATCAGGGCTATTTATTCAGCCGAGCGCTAAACCAAGCGGACCTTATCCAGCTTGTTTGTCCTCGTCCTTTATTGCGTAGCGTTTAAAGAAGTCGAGAGCATAGTTTAAGGCTTGGTTTCGGCAGGCGTCTTTTTCCATAAAAATCTCATGGGCAGCCCCAGCGATTACTTTCAATTGGCAATGGGTACTCACGGCGAGATTCTGGGCCGCATTATCAACAATCTTATCTTCACTCGCTTGCAGTATCAGTATCGGAGTGCGAATTTGTGCCGTTGCCAGTACGCAAGTATCTGCCGCATCTAAAGATTCAGTCAACCAACGGTTAGTGGGTGAACCGAGTTGTAACTTAGGGGCAGCATCATACAATTCTCGGTAGGCTTGGTATCGGCTTTGGCTGTGAGTTAGCTCATTCCCTTTGAATGGAACAGGTTTATAGTTTTGTCCTGCAAGTACATAATTAGGCTCGCCGCCATTGAGTGTGGTATCGAGTTTACTGGCCAACCAGCGTACGAACGCTTTTGGCATAGGTAATTTAATGCCATACATGGGTGCGGAAAATGCCGCGGCGGTAAAAATATCGGGATGCTGTTTGAGATACAAAGTGCCAATCGCGCCACCCATTGAATGGCCAAGTAGCATGAGTTGTTTGTCGTTTTGTGGTAACACTATCTTCTGCATAAATAGTGCAAAATCATCAATATAATCATTGAATCTTCGCACATGGCCCATATGTGGATTGATTGTCATACGATCCGACAGCCCTTGGCCACGGTGATCTATGGCATAAACAGAGTAACCTTGTTGGTATAAGTCGAAGACCAATTCTTGATACTTTAAATAGGACTCGACTCGGCCACTGCTGAGAACGATTGCGGTATGCGCTTGGGGATGTTTGACCATCATATAGGCCAGCGTGACGCCGTCGGCAGAGGCTAGCGTGTCTTGAACAACGCTTTGCCAGAAGGCTTGCTGCTCTGAGGTATTTAAATCGTGTTCAGTCGAAAATGTCGCTTTGGCTTGGCTCATACTCAGTCGCAAATCATTTGGCTTGAATGGTTTGCTAGAGTGTAACAGACAACCATGGGAGTCTGAAAATACCGACTCCCATGAATTTCATTAACTTAGCGTGTCACCTTTTTCGCTTCAATAAAATCATTGATTTGCTGTTCGAGGATCGACATAGGTACAGAGCCATTTTCGAGCACAGCATCGTGGAAGGCACGAATATCAAATTTGTCGCCGAGTTCCTGTTCTGCCTTGGCACGTAATCGTTTGATTGTTAACTCACCAATTTTGTAGGACAAGGCTTGTCCTGGCCACGAAATATAGCGGTCAATTTCGGTAGTGACATTGTGCAGTGATAGTGCGGTATTGCTGGCCATAAAGTCGATGGCTTGTTGACGACTCCATCCTTGGGCGTGCATGCCAGTATCTACGACTAAACGGGCCGCGCGCCACATTTCATAGGTTAAGCGACCAAAGTTACTGTATGGATCTTGGTAGAAACCCGCTTCTAAACCTAAATATTCGCAATATAGCCCCCATCCTTCACCAAAGGCAGAGATATAGCCATAACGACGGAAATCTGGGAGTGAGGTTAGCTCAGAGTTGAGTGAAATTTGCAGATGATGACCGGGTACGGCTTCGTGCAAGGTTAAGGCTTCTAGCTCGTAGAGTGGGCGCTTATCCAATGCATAAGTGTTGACCCAGTAGTAACCGGGTTCATCATCGCCGTTCGATCCTGAATATCGTCCTGTGGTGTATTTCGGCGCAATTTCGGCAGGCACTGGCGCTATACCATAGGGTTGGCGTGGGAGTTTGCCGAAGTACTTAGGTAGCATGGCATCGGCTTTTTTGGCAATAAATGCCGCTTCTTTGAGTAACTGATCGGCACTGGTGGTGTAGAACTGAGGATCGGTCCGCAGGAAATGTAAGAAGTCGGCAAAGCTGCCTTTAAAACCTACTGACGCGATGATTTGTTCCATTTCTTGGCGGATACGTTGTACTTCTTTTACGCCCAGTTCATGCACTTGCGTCGACGTCATATTCAAGGTCGTATAGTAACGTACCCTATTCTCATAAAATTCTGCGCCGTTAGGTAAGCTACTGGCCGCGATATTTTCCCGGGCATTGGGAATGTACTCTTTAGTCATGAAATCATAAAAGTTTTGGTACAGCGGCAAGACTTTTTGCTCAACTAAAGTGCGGCCTTCTTGGGTCAGCTGAGTTTTTTGTGCCTCAGTGAAATAGTTGGGATATTGAGTAAAAGGTTTGAAATAACTGCTCTTTTCAACAGGGACGATATAAGCACTGATACTGTCTTCAAAGCCATTGAGTGTCACTTTTGGCGGCGTTATTCCCTCGGCCAATCCTTGTTTTAGCCAGTGGGTTTGCAGGGCGAAATAGGTCGGGAGTGCATTGAGTTTGGCAATATAGTTGCGGTAATCCTCAAGGGTGTTGAATCTTCCCTGTGCGATTGACGTGATATAAGCGTGGAAGCCGCTTTCCGCCGTAATGGGCAGGTAATAATCCTTGAAACGATATAGGTCGACATCGTTTTGGATCTGATCTTCCAGTATTTGGGCATTAATCTTATCTTCTTTACTCAAGCTGCCGCGGTCGAGTGCTTTGAGCTGCGCTAGTACTGCGATTTGACCTTGATTAAGCTTAGCGAGCGCGGCTGGCGAGAGAACCGTTAATTTTCCTGCGGCACTGGCATCGCCCATGCTGTAAGCCATTTCAGGATTCGCACTGAGCTGTAATTGCCAGCTTTGGTCGATAATCGCTTGCAGCGCGGGAGCGATTGGCTCAACTTGCGACTGTGCTGCTGATATTGTCTGTGACGATGGGGTTTGAATATTTTTTGTGGTTTGAGTGGCACTGCAGGCGCCTAATGCGCATATCAATAAACTGGGGGTTAAGAGTTTATGCATGTTAGATCTCTGATATTTTCGTTGTTATTGAAGTCATTATGCCTGATGAATGCGGCCGTTCCTTGTATGGATATTAAGCAGAATTGTGACTGAATGTGAATTTAAATGCGTTTAGCGCATAAATGCCCCCGAAAATGCGTGTTAAACTTAGTGTCCGCCCGCGACCAAATAACAAAAGCATTGGCTGGGTAGTTCAAATAGGGGTTAAATATGATTGATACATCCATTCCATTGGTGGATCTGCATCGTCACCTAGACGGTAATGTGCGGGTAAATACCATTTGGGAACTAGGACACCAACACGGCATTGCGCTACCTGCCGATTCTTTAGAGACGCTCGCACCTTTTGTGCAAATTCAGGGGAAAGAAACTAGCTTAGTCGCCTTCTTAAAGAAGCTCGATTGGATGGTTGCCGTACTCGCAGATTTGGATGCGGTTAAACGCGTCGCCTATGAAAACGTTGCCGATGCGGCGTTATCTGGCTTAGATTACGCTGAGTTACGTTTTAGTCCTTACTATATGGCGATGAACCATAAGTTACCGATTGAAGGTGTAGTTGAAGCGGTAGTCGACGGCGTTAAAGCGGGCTTAAAAGACTATAACGTGAAGATCAATTTGATTGGTATTTTGTCACGTTCATTCGGTCAAGCCGCTTGTACTCAAGAACTTGAAGGCTTACTCGCCCATAAACAACATCTCGTGGCTATGGACTTAGCCGGTGATGAATTGGGCTTCCCTGGCGAGTTATTTAACGATCACTTTAAACGTGTTCGTGATGCTGGTCTGGCGATTACGGCTCACGCCGGTGAAGCTGCGGGTTCACAAAGTATGTGGCAAGCGATTCAAGAACTTGGCGCGACGCGAATTGGTCACGGGGTGAACGCGATTCGCGATCCTAAGCTGATGGAATATCTTGCTAAGCACAGTATTGGTATCGAATCTTGCCCAACCAGTAACTTGCATACTTCTACTGTGGCTTCTTACGCTGAGCATCCTTTTAGAACCTTTATGGATGAAGGCGTGTTGATAAGTCTAAATACCGATGATCCCGGTGTGAGTGCTATCGACATTAATCATGAGTATCGTATCGCCAAATCTGAACTCAAGTTAACCGATGCTGAGTTAGCGCAGGTGCAACGTAACGGCGTTGAAATGGCATTTTTATCGGACAGTGAGCGCAAAGCACTGTATGCCGCTAAGATATATACCAATCACATTTAAATATCTAATCAGTTCAGAGCCTCACAGGCATTTCAATCCGAAGCGCATTGACGCAGAAATGGTTATTCCCTTTTTAGTCAATGCAACACGGGAGTGGGATGCCTGTGTGGCTCCCAAGGGGCGGGTTTCAACGCGCTTTATACTGCGTTTAAGGCTTTCGACAGAGCACCACTATGCCTTCAAGCCTTCGCCTTGTCTAAAGCGCGTTGAACTCCCGCTGAATGAACAGATATTTAATACGATTGGTATAAGCTCTGAGTCGTTACTAAAAATTGCCATCAATAAAAAATCCGACTCTAGAGTCGGATTTTTTTGTGAGCGTTTACGAGTGCAGCAATAAGCGTTTAGATCACGCGCGAGAACTGTTGCTGACGTGCTTTTTGGCGATAGTAAAGGTCGAAACACATACAGATATTGCGGATCAATAAACGGCCAGTTGGGCTGATAGTGATCTGTCTGTCGACGATTTCAACTAGCTTGTCATCGATAAATGTCTGCATTAACTTAAGATCTTCCGCGAAATAGGTTTCGAAGTTAATCCCCAGTTTCTCATCAATTTTCGCCATATCTAATTCGAAGTGGCAAATCAGCTGTTTAATCACTACGCGGCGGATTTCATCGTCACGGTTCAGGCTGCAACCTTTCCACAAAGCATGGCCTTCCTTATCTATGGCTTCATAGTAAGGGCGGATATCTTTCTGGTTTTGCGCATAGCAGTCGCCAATCTGACTGATGGATGACACGCCAAGACCTAACAAATCACATTCTTCTTGGGTGGTATAACCTTGGAAGTTGCGGTGCAGTCTGCCTTCACGCTGTAACTTGGCTAACTCGTCATCGGGTTTAGCAAAGTGATCCATACCGATATATTGGTAACCCGCGCCAGTTAAGGTCTCGATAGTTTGGTGCAGCATTTCGAGTTTTTGTTTTGGCGAAGGTAAATGCTCGTCTTTGATCTTACGTTGAGCGGCAAAGCGCGCAGGTAAGTGAGCATAGTTAAATACCGATAGACGGTCAGGCGATAAATCTAAAACGCGCTGCATAGTGACGGCAAAGGTTTCTGGCGTTTGGTGTGGCAAACCATAGATTAAATCTATGTTGGTTGACACAAAACCCATGGCTTTCGCTTTGGCCATCAAGTCGAAGATAAATTGCTCGTCTTGTTCGCGATTAACGGCAATTTGTACTTCTTTATTGAAATCTTGTACGCCGATGGAGATCCGGTTGAAGCCCGCTTCTTTCAATGTGTCGAGCATTGACAGTTCTATCTCGCGAGGATCGACTTCAATCGAGTACTCGCCTTCTTCCGCAAAGTTAAAGTTAGCTTTAATCAATGACGTAAGTTTAAGAATCTGCTCAGGATTTAAGAACGTAGGTGTACCGCCGCCCCAATGCATTTGGGTCACACTGTAATGTTTAAACAGGGGCGCACGTTTGATAATTTCTTGGCTTAAATATTCAATGTACTGATCGGCTTTGTGTTGGTGGCGGGTGATGACTTTATTACAGCCGCAGTAATAACAAAGCTTGGCGCAGAACGGGATATGAATATACAGCGACAGTTTATCGCTTTTGCTATTTTCAATGGCCGTCAGCAGGTTTTGTTCGGTGAATGTGTCATCGAACTCCAATGCCGTTGGGTAAGAGGTATAACGGGGACCGCTGTAGTTATACTTTTCGATCATCGACTGATCCCAGCTAATCTGAGTGGGCTGCTTCAAGGCGTGTCCTCCGTGGGTAAATTAGCAACAAGCGAAGTATGCAAGGTTCTTAAGTAAATAACCTTGATCTAGGTTGTAAAAATGACGTCTGTCTTTTTAGAAGTTACGCAATATCTATCAAAAAAGTACGCTTGTCTGTCGATATATGGTGGTTTTGTGCGCAGGCTCACGGGAGGAAGCAGAGCAAGATTGGAGTGGGTTTTATCGAGATGACCTCAAAACCACAACATAAGTGGTCTTGAGGTATAACAATGAGCGGGTTTAATGCATCGCTTTGGCTTGGTAATCCGCCAGTTTTTTCGCATCATCATTGATGCCTTGCTCTAATGCCGCTTCGGACTTCATTCTGATCAAATCTAACTTCATCCTTTCTTGTTTAGGCAAGGCTTGGCGAGCATCCATGATGGGATGATCTTTAATTAGCTCAAAGTGTTTGAATAATGAAGGATAATCAGGAGCCACGCGCTCACTCAATGACAGGATTTCAAATAATCGCCCAATTCTTACCACGCCTTCAGAGATCTCACAGCGGTCTTCAATCATGGCAGTGGCGATATAGCGGATATCATCTAAAACTTGGGCACGTTTTGCATTCGCCGTGACTTCACGCTCGGCTTGCTGACGCTTTTTTTGCTGCTTGAGTTTTAGGATTAAGAAGGTGGCGTAGCTACTTAGCGCTACTATGATAATAAAACCGAGAATAATGATAGCCGTAGACACAGAGACTCCTTATATGAATGGCATAAGGAGCACAGCTAAAAACTGAGTTCCCTATGCCTTAGCACTGAGAGGTTAGAACTTGTCTTGATAATCTTTGAGTAAGTCAGCGCCTGATTCGAACTTGTCGAACAACTCATCGTCAGACAAAGACTTAGCTGGTGATGAAGGTGCATCATCATCCATATCGTCACTAATACCGAGTTTAACCATCAGGGCTTCAATCTTATTCAGCTGTTGATCTAACCATTTTTGGTCATCATCGTTGAGGTCGCGGCCTTCTTCCAGCATATCTAATAGCTGATTTAATCTTGGATCTTCTTCCAATTTCAGCAGTTTTTGCTCGTCAGTCAGCTTAGCTTGTTTCACTTTTGGCTGAGCGGCTTTGTCTGTTACCACTGCCGCAGGAATCGCTAAAGCAATAGGCTTTTTGCTGCCATGACGCGGGTCTTTTTTCTTCGCGGCCTGCTGTTGCGGCGCTTGCGCTAAAATTAAGCTTTCGTTATGACGACTGCCTGATTTATTGCCAGAATCTTTACGTTTGCCAGTCGCTACAGCGCGATCTTGCTTCTTCACTCTTGGCTGTAACTTAGGGCTGTTCTCGCCGCCCTTGCGTGTTTTCTTGCTACGAGACATGGTCTTCTCAATTGTTTACAACGTATGGCCCCGTAGACTAAGGTTGAGCTTGTCTACAAGGTGCGAAATTAGGCCGAGTGTTATATCAGATTATGATGTTTTTTGCATCAAAACGAGGTCCTTTGCGGCAAATAATAGTTCAAAATCGCTATTGTTTGCTAGGTACTCGAAGGTTTGTCGCTGGTAAAAGCTCACATGGGTGAGGTTGTTCTTGTAATGCCACTTAGCAAAACCATCTAATTCAGTCAGTAACGGTGTGCTTATCGCTAACCAACCACCAGGATGCAGTAGTCGAGAGAGTAAGGCCCACTCTTTTATTGGGTACTGAAAATGTTCAAAAACGCGATAACAGCAGATAAAATCATATTCTTGCTTTAACACATCATGATTCGGGGCAAAAAAGGGATCGTATTGGTTTAACTTGTGGCCCGCATTTTCTATGGTCGCCAGACTCTCATTATCGAGTATGCGTCCAAAATTCAATCCTAATAAACGACCAGCTTGCTGCTGCTCTAATTGCGCTAACAGCGGCAAAATAAATTGCGATAGCTGCTTTTGCTTCAACGCTATGCGTGAACGACCGTATCTTTGTTTCTCTGCCGCGGGTGGTAAATGGCTATTGGCATCCGCAAAGGTTAACTCACATGTCTTGCAAACATAAAAACTCCGCTTTTTATCTTGATGAAGGAGTTGTGTCTGACTGTTATGACAAAGAGGGCATCTGGGCATTGAGTCTGCTGAACTGGTTATTAAGGCTTTGATTGTACCAATTATATTGGTCGAGTGCACATTTTAGACACTAGGGTGTGTTACAAAAGAAAAAAGGCGGCAGTTAAACTGCCGCCTTACAAAGGGTGCTTTAGCACCTTATCCTGATTCCAAGTATCCATACTTGCTATGCGACTTTCCCGGTCGGTATCCTTCTTTTTTTTACTGCTTTCCCTGCATTATTTTTGTTAACGGTCTTCCAGACACTTTATTTTTTTCTGTCGCCATCCTGACCACAGTTTCCGTAGATGGTCTCGCGACACATCATTGTATAGCATCGTCATCATTGACGTTTAGTTAACCATCCGTGTTACTTAAGTACCTTCCAGTGATAACAAGCATCCAGCCAGTGCATCCTAAGCTTATCGCTTCCTTTGCGACAGTTTACATCATGTAAACTGTGTCCTGATGGGGCAAGTTACCCTGAGTGTAAGGCGTTTTGCTAGAAGCAAATTGGCGTTATCGGCCATCCCTTACAAAATTGTGCTGACCTGGATTTCAAGTGGAAATCACGACTCTTGTTATTATTAGAGAGTGGTCTTAAGTATATTATTGTTATTGAGTGTCTTTATTCTTATATCTTGAATGTTAATTATACCGAAACCTGTAAGTTATTATTAATCTTTTTGTACAAACAGATGGGTTTATCTCGGTACGGGGCTTATTAAACCGAAATCTGTGATCTATGTCAAGCATGAATCTTATGCAGTTTACGTTCACGTCAACTTGGTGGTGTAAAAAAAGGGTGATAATAC
>NZ_JAUOEV010000040.1:0-15558 GCF_031932135.1 Shewanella vaxholmensis | reverse complement strand
AGTGGATTATTTCACAGGTTTTGTGGATTGCATGGGATTCGCATCCTTGCTTACAAAGTCGAATAAGAATACAATCTATGGCCGATTTTTGACCCTGAGCTTATGCTATTTTGCGTTTCTAAGGGTGTTCGGAAATGCAGAGTATGATGTGGGAATTATGCCCGTCAATTAATGTGCTCTAAGCTCAGGCCGTATTGAGTAACGGAAAAACCGATGACAACAAATACTGAAAACCAGAACAATTCTCTGGATATCGTGAAGTGGGGTTTAGTGATTGTATTACTAGCCGCTGCTGTTATTGGCAATCAAATGTATAGCGAAGCCAGTGCCGTAATACGTGCGCTTAGTGTTATCGTTGCATTCGCTATTGCTGGTTTTATTGCGCTTCAGACTGTAAAAGGTAAAAAAGCGTTAGCTTTTGCCCGTGAAGCGCATATCGAAGTGCGCAAGGTTGTATGGCCGACGCGTCAAGAAGCACTAAACACCACTTTTATTGTCCTTGCAGCAACAGGTATCTTAGCTCTTATCCTTTGGGGTATGGATGCTGTGTTAATGCGAATTGTCAATTTTATCACTGGCGTATAGGCACCTCGAATGACTGAAGCTAAAGAAGCTAAAAAAAGATGGTATGTAGTGCAGGCATTCTCAGGCTATGAAGGCCGAGTTTGTAAGTCACTGATTGAATACATTAAGATGCACGGCATGGAAGAATACTTCGGCGAAGTATTGGTCCCGACTGAAGAAGTCGTTGAAATGCGTGCAGGTCAGCGTCGTAAGAGCGAACGTAAGTTTTTCCCTGGCTATGTGTTAGTCCAGATGGAAATGAACGATGACAGCTGGCATTTAGTCAAAAGCATCCCGCGTGTTTTAGGCTTTATTGGCGGAACCTCTGATCGTCCTGCCCCAATTTCCGATAAAGAAGCGGATGCAATTCTGCGTCGCTTACAAGAAACGACAGCGTCACCGACTCATAGAACTATCTTCGAGCCTGGTGAAGTGGTGCGTGTGTGTGATGGTCCATTTGCTGACTTCAACGGTACCGTTGAGGAAGTGGATTATGACAAGAGCCGCGTAAAAGTATCAGTAATGATCTTTGGTCGTTCTACGCCAGTTGAACTTGACTTTAGTCAAGTTGAAAAAGGCTGATTAAATAAAATACAAAATCCGTTTGGCAACGGGGGCGAGTTTCTATATAATCCGTCCCCGTTGTTTTCGGGGGAGCACGTCAGCATGTCGCTGATGCGCGTTTGAACCCAAACTGAGGAAATGTCAGATGGCAAAGAAGATTGATGCTTATATTAAGCTACAAGTAAAATCAGGTTCTGCGAACCCGTCACCACCAGTTGGTCCAGCTTTGGGTCAAAAAGGTGTGAACATCATGGAATTCTGTAAAGCGTTTAACGCCCGTACAGAAAAAATGGAAAAAGGCATGCCTATTCCTGTCGTGATCACTGTATACAGTGACCGTTCATTCACTTTTGAAACTAAGACTTCTCCAGCGTCTTACTTACTGAAGACTGCTGCAGGCCTGAAATCAGGTTCTCCACGTCCAAACACTCAGAAAGTGGGTACTATCGCACGCGCTAAAGTTCAAGAAATTGCTGAACTTAAAGCTGCCGATATGACTGGTGCTGACATTGAAGCGATGACTCGCTCAATCGAAGGTACTGCGCGTTCAATGGGTTTGGTTGTAGAGGATTAATATAATGGCAAAGCTAACTAAACGCATGCGCGTAATTCGCGAAAAAGTTGACGGTACTAAAAGCTACGATATCAACGAAGCTGTTGCTCTGTTAAAAGAATTAGCAACTGCAAAATTCGTTGAAAGTGTAGACGTAGCAGTTAACCTGGGTATCGACCCACGTAAATCTGACCAAAACGTTCGTGGTGCAACAGTGTTGCCACACGGTACTGGTCGTGACGTTCGCGTTGCAGTATTTACACAAGGTGCAAATGCTGAAGCGGCAAAAGCTGCTGGTGCTGAGCTAGTTGGTATGGATGATCTGGCTGAGCAAATCAAAGCCGGTGAAATGAACTTCGACGTGGTTATCGCATCTCCAGATGCAATGCGCGTTGTTGGTATGTTAGGTCAAATCTTAGGCCCACGTGGTTTAATGCCTAACCCTAAAACAGGTACAGTAACACCAAACGTTGCTGAAGCTGTTAAGAATGCCAAGGCTGGTCAAGTTCGTTACCGTAACGACAAGAACGGTATTATCCACACTACTATCGGTAAAGTGGATTTCACACCAGTTCAATTGAAAGAAAACTTGGAAGCGTTGATCTCTGCACTGAAAAAGGCTAAGCCTGCAGTTGCTAAAGGTGTATACGTGAAAAAGGTTAGCATCTCTACCACTATGGGTGCAGGTGTTGCAGTTGATCAAGCTACGCTTGAGACAACCATATAATTTTACAAGGTGAGCGTATTAATCTATAATGCGCGCACTTTGTGGGTTGAAGCCTGTTTTATCGCCGTTTAATTGGTTGTAACTCAGGTTTCCGTCCAAGACCGCAGGTGTTTTTTGTAAAAATAACTTAATTTCCTGCGTAGACGGTGTCAGGCCCCAGCTAAATTTTTTTACTGGATAATCTGCACCGTAAGTCACTAAATACATAAGTATTTAGTATGGTAAATACTAGGGAATACCCTAGGTAGAATCCAGGAGTAAAGCCAATGGCATTAAGACTCGAAGACAAAAAAGCGATTGTTGCTGAAGTCAACGAAGCTGCCAAAGGTGCGCTATCTGCAGTTGCCGCTGATTCTCGCGGTGTGACTGTAGGTGCTATGACCGGTCTGCGTAAAAAAGCTCGCGAAGCTGGTGTATATGTACGTGTAGTACGTAACACATTGGCTCGTCGTGCTGTTGAAGGTACTGCTTTTGAGTGCCTAGCAGAGACGTTCACTGGCCCAACTTTGATCGCTTTTTCTTTAGAGCACCCAGGTGCTGCAGCACGTCTGTTAAAAGACTTTGCTAAAGAACAAGCTAACTTCGAAGTTAAAGGCGCAGCCTTTGAAGGGAATTTCATCCCTGCAGCTGAAATTGATCGTTTGGCGAAACTGCCAACATACGAAGAAGCACTAGCTCAGTTAATGATGACTATGAAAGAAGCATCTGCTGGCAAGTTCGTTCGTACACTGGCCGCCCTGCGCGATCAAAAACAAGAAGCCGCTTAATTTCAAGCTGGCTGCTTAATAAAATTGAATTCAGAACAATAGGAAACATTTGTTATGTCTATCACTAAAGACCAAATCTTAGAAGCCTTTGCAGCTATGTCTGTAATGGAAGTTGTTGAACTAATTGAAGCAATGGAAGAGAAGTTCGGCGTTTCTGCTGCTGCTGCCGTTGTTTCTGGCGGTGCTGAAGCTGCTGTTGTTGAAGAACAAACAGAATTCAACGTAGTTCTGACTGCTCACGGCGACAACAAAGTTGCTGTTATTAAAGCAATCCGTGGCGCAACAGGTTTAGGCCTGAAAGAAGCTAAAGCTATGTCTGAAGCTGCTCCAGTAGCAGTTAAAGAAGGCGTTTCTAAAGAAGAAGCTGAAGCTCTGAAGAAAGAACTTACTGAAGCTGGTGCTTCTGTAGAAATCAAGTAAGCTATTATTTAGCTTGCTCACCCAAGCCACTTGGGTGGAGGCTGGCGGTTTTTTAACCGTCGGCCTTTTTTGCGCTATATGCGCTGGCGATTTTTTTTCACCGTTTGTCGCCAAATTTTGCAGTCCCTAGCAGAGATTACTGGTTAGGTTCTTGCCATCAACGGTGATGGGCAAACGTGCTGAATTTAATAACATAAGTTATTTATTCAGTCTTGGTCACATCTCGTAAGCAGAGGAAACCCATGGTTTACTCCTATTCTGAAAAGAAGCGTATTCGCAAAGACTTTGGTAAGCGTCCAAAAGTTTTGGATATCCCTTATTTATTGTCTATCCAGCTAGACTCTTTTAAGAAGTTCACCGATCAAGATCCTACCGGTGAGCGCGGTTTAGAAGCCGCCTTCCGTAGCGTTTTTCCCATCAAGAGCTTTTCTGGTAATTCAGAACTGCAATACGTCAGCTATAAGCTTGGCGAGCCTGTTTTTGATGTGAAAGAGTGTCAGATCCGTGGTGTTACGTACTCAGCTCCACTACGCGTTAAATTACGCATGGTGTTGTATGACCGTGAAGCAGCGGCGGGCACAGTAAAAGATATTAAAGAACAAGAAGTCTACATGGGTGATATCCCATTGATGACGGATAACGGTACTTTTGTTATCAACGGTACTGAGCGTGTAATCGTATCTCAATTACATCGTTCTCCAGGCGTGTTCTTTGATCATGACCGTGGTAAAACCCACTCATCAGGTAAGGTGCTGTATAACGCACGTATTATTCCTTACCGTGGTTCATGGCTTGACTTTGAATTCGATCCTAAAGATGCACTATTTGTGCGTATTGACCGTCGCCGCAAATTGCCTGCGACCATCATGTTACGTGCATTAGAATATTCTACTCAAGAGATCCTCGATCTGTTCTTTGAACGCGTTGAGTTCAAGATTAAGAAAGATACTCTGGTTATGGCCTTGGTTCCTGAGCGTCTGCGTGGCGAAACTGCCAGCTATGACATCAAGGATGCTGAAGGTTCTGTACTGGTTGAAGCCGGTCGTCGTATCACTGCGCGCCACATTCGCCAATTAGAAAAAACCAATACCACTGAACTCGAAGTGCCAGTTGAATATATCGTGGGCAAATATGCTGCTCAAGATTATATCGATCCGGACACGGGTGAAGTTTTAGTCTCTGCCAACAGTGAAATTAGCCTAGAAGATCTGGCTAAATTATCATTGGCCGGTATTAAAGAACTCAGCACCTTGTATATCAACGAGCTAGATCATGGTGCTTATATTTCAGATACGCTGCGTATCGATTCAACCACTAACCGCTTAGAAGCGCTGGTTGAGATCTATCGTATGATGCGTCCTGGCGAGCCACCAACCAAAGATGCTGCCGAAGCACTATTCCAGAACTTGTTCTTCAGTGAAGAGCGTTATGACCTGTCTAAAGTCGGTCGTATGAAGTTCAACCGTCGTCTCAGCATTCCTGATGACGAAGGTAGCGGTGTATTGTCTAAAGAAGATATCGTCGCGGTAATGAAGAACATCATTCATATCCGTAACGGTTTCGACGAAGTCGATGATATCGATCACTTAGGCAACCGTCGTATTCGTAGCGTCGGTGAAATGGCTGAAAACCAATTCCGCGTAGGTTTAGTCCGTGTTGAGCGCGCCGTGCGTGAACGCCTATCTTTAGGCGATCTGAACGAGCTGATGCCACAAGACTTGATCAACGCTAAGCCAATTTCTGCTGCAGTGAAAGAGTTCTTCGGTTCTTCTCAGCTGTCACAATTCATGGACCAAAACAACCCGCTGTCAGAAGTAACGCATAAGCGTCGTATTTCTGCTCTTGGCCCCGGTGGTTTGACTCGTGAACGTGCAGGCTTCGAAGTCCGCGACGTACATCCAACGCATTATGGTCGTTTATGTCCAATTGAGACCCCTGAAGGTCCAAACATTGGTCTAATCAACTCATTAGCAAGCTTTGCCCGTACTAACTCATACGGCTTCCTAGAAACGCCATACCGCAAGGTTATCGACGGCGTGATTACTGACGAAGTGGAATACTTGTCAGCAATCGAAGAAGGTCGTTATGTGATCGCACAGGCGAACATTGAAGTTGACGCGAACGGTCGTATGGCAGAAGAGCAAATTGCTTGTCGTCATAAAGGTGAATCTACCTTTATGCGCGCTGCTGACATCCAGTATATGGACGTTTCGCCACAACAGATCATTTCTGTTGCTGCGTCGCTCATCCCGTTCTTAGAACACGATGATGCTAACCGTGCATTGATGGGTGCGAACATGCAACGTCAAGCCGTACCAACACTACGCTCTGAAAAGCCGCTAGTAGGTACTGGTATTGAACGTACTCTTGCTGTTGACTCAGGTGTTGTGGTTGTTGCTAAGCGTGGTGGTTTTGTAGACTACGTTGATGCGAGCCGTATCGTTGTTAAGGTAAATGAAGATGAGCTACGCCCAGGCGAAGCCGGTATCGACATTTATAACCTGACTAAGTACACCCGTTCTAACCAAAACACTTGTATCAACCAACGTCCTTGTTGTTCAGTTGGTGAGCCAGTGGTTCGCGGTGACGTGTTAGCAGACGGTCCGTCTACTGACTTAGGTGACTTAGCCCTTGGCCAGAACATGCGTATCGCGTTCATGCCTTGGAACGGTTACAACTTCGAAGATTCGATCTTAATTTCTGAGCGCGTAGCGCAAGAAGACCGCTTCACTACTATCCACATTCAGGAGCTGTCTTGTATTGCTCGTGATACCAAACTGGGTAGCGAAGAAATCACGGCTGATATTCCAAACGTAGGTGAGTCTGCTCTGTCGAAACTCGACGAGTCAGGTATCGTTTACATTGGTGCAGAAGTGAAGGGCGGCGATATTCTGGTTGGTAAAGTGACGCCAAAAGGCGAAACACAGCTAACGCCAGAAGAGAAGTTATTGCGAGCTATCTTCGGTGAGAAAGCGTCTGACGTTAAAGACAGTTCACTGCGTGTACCTAACTCTGTTAAGGGTACTATCATCGACGTTCAGGTATTTACCCGTGACGGCGTTGAGAAAGACAAGCGTGCAGTTGAAATCGAAGAGATGCACATTGCCCAAGCTCGTAAAGACTTAGGTGAAGAGTTCAAGATCCTTGAAGAAGGTGTATTGAGCCGTGCGCGTAACTTGTTAATCGGTGCTGGTTTCACTGACGCGCAAATTGCTGCCTTGCCACGTAAAGATGTTTTGATTCAAGTCATTGACGATGAAACTAAACAAACCGAACTTGAGCAATTGGCTGAACAGCATGAAGAGCTGAAAGCTGACTTCGATAAGAAGTTTGAAATCAAACGTCGCAAGATCACCCAAGGTGATGACTTGGCTCCAGGCGTACTCAAGATCGTTAAGGTTTACTTAGCGGTTAAGCGTACTATCCAACCTGGTGACAAGATGGCGGGTCGTCACGGTAACAAGGGTGTTATCTCTAAGATTTGCCCAATCGAAGACATGCCGTATGACGAACAAGGTAACCCAGTAGACATCGTATTGAACCCGCTAGGTGTTCCATCACGTATGAACATTGGTCAGGTACTTGAAGTCCATATGGGCGCCGCTGCCAAAGGTATTGGTAACAAGATCACTGCGATGCTTGAAGAACAGCGCGAGCTGGCTGAAGTTCGTGGCTACATCAAGCAAGTTTATGAATTAGGTGACGAAGTGCAACAGCGCGTCGATATCGATTCATTCACTGATGATGAAGTATTACGTCTTGCGACTAACCTGAAAGGCGGTATCCCGATTGCAACTCCAGCATTCGACGGTGCTAAAGAGAAAGAGATCAAGCAGATGCTTGAACTTGCAGGTTTGCCAACCTCTGGTCAGTTGAAGTTGTTTGATGGTCGTACCGGTAACGAATTTGAGCGTCAAGTAACTGTTGGTTACATGTACATGCTCAAACTGAACCACTTAGTTGATGACAAGATGCACGCCCGTTCTACCGGTTCGTACAGCTTAGTGACTCAACAACCACTGGGCGGTAAAGCTCAGTTCGGTGGTCAGCGTTTCGGTGAGATGGAAGTGTGGGCACTAGAAGCATACGGTGCCGCTTATACGCTTCAAGAAATGCTCACCGTTAAATCGGATGACGTTAACGGTCGTACTCAGATGTATAAGAACATCGTCGACGGTAACCATCAGATGCAACCTGGCATGCCAGAGTCCTTCAACGTGTTACTGAAGGAGATCCGTTCACTCGGTATTAATATCGAGTTGGATCAGGCATAAGCGCAGGCCTTTAGCCGCGTTTGGCAAACAGAATGGTGCTCCGTGCGAGCGGAGCACCCGGTTTAACTCCTTCAGGAGAGAAACGTGAAAGACTTATTAAAGTTTCTGAAACAGCAAAGCAAGACTGAAGAATTTAACGGCATCAAAATTGGTCTGGCATCGCCTGATCTGATCCGTTCTTGGTCTTTTGGTGAAGTTAAGAAGCCAGAAACCATCAACTACCGTACCTTCAAGCCTGAGCGTGAAGGTCTGTTCTGTGCGCGTATCTTTGGCCCAGTCAAAGATTACGAATGTTTGTGCGGTAAGTACAAACGTTTGAAGCACCGTGGTGTTATTTGTGAAAAGTGTGGCGTTGAAGTAACCCAAACTAAAGTACGTCGTGAGCGTATGGGTCACATCGAACTGGCTAGCCCAGTTGCGCACATTTGGTTCTTAAAATCACTACCGTCACGTATCGGCTTAATGCTGGATATGACGCTGCGTGATATCGAACGCGTACTGTATTTTGAATCATTTGTCGTGATCGAGCCTGGCATGACCAGCCTTGAGCGTGGCCAAATGCTGACAGAAGAAACTTATCTGGATGCATTAGAAGAATACGGTGATGAGTTCGAAGCTAAAATGGGTGCCGAAGCAGTACTTGAACTGTTACGTGCTATCGATTTAGCGAAAGAAATCGAACAAATGCGTGAAGAATTGCCTTCAATCAACTCTGAGACTCGTCGCAAGAAAGTGACTAAACGTCTTAAGCTGATGGAAGCATTCTACACTTCAGGCAACAAGCCTGAGTGGATGATCTTAAAAGTACTGCCTGTGTTACCACCTGACTTACGTCCGCTGGTACCGCTCGATGGCGGCCGCTTCGCGACCTCAGATCTTAACGACCTGTATCGCCGCGTGATCAACCGTAACAACCGTTTGAAGCGTCTGTTAGATTTAGCTGCGCCAGACATTATCGTACGCAACGAAAAGCGTATGTTACAAGAGTCTGTTGATGCGCTATTAGATAACGGTCGTCGTGGTCGTGCTATTACCGGTTCTAACAAACGTCCTCTGAAATCTTTGGCCGATATGATCAAAGGTAAGCAAGGTCGTTTCCGTCAGAACTTATTGGGTAAGCGCGTCGACTATTCTGGTCGTTCGGTAATTACCGTAGGTCCTACTCTACGTCTGCACCAATGTGGTCTTCCTAAGAAGATGGCACTGGAACTGTTCAAGCCATTCATCTATGGCAAGCTAGAAGGTCGTGGCTTAGCTACTACCATCAAAGCGGCTAAGAAGATGGTTGAGCGTGAAGTGGCGGAAGTATGGGACGTTCTGGATGAAGTGATCCGCGAACATCCAGTGATGCTCAACCGTGCACCAACACTGCACAGACTGGGTATCCAAGCGTTCGAACCAGTACTGATTGAAGGTAAAGCAATCCAGTTACACCCACTCGTTTGTGCGGCATACAACGCCGACTTCGACGGTGACCAAATGGCGGTACACGTACCGTTAACACTGGAAGCGCAGCTTGAAGCCCGTGCCCTGATGATGTCTACCAACAACATCCTGTCACCAGCCAACGGCGAGCCTGTTATCACACCGTCTCAAGACGTGGTATTGGGTCTGTACTACACCAGCCGTGAGCGTATTAACGGCCGTGGTGAAGGTATGGCATTTATGTCTGTTGCTGAAGTTGAAAAAGCTTACGCAACTGGTGCTGCTGAACTGCATGCCCGCGTTAAAGTACGTATCACTGAAACCATTATTGGTGACACTGGTGAACGTACTGAACAACGCCGTATCGTTGATACGACTGTGGGTCGTGCACTGCTGTCACTTATTCTGCCAGCAGGTTTGTCATTTGATCTGGTTAACCAGAACATGGGCAAAAAGCAGATCTCTAAACTGTTGAACACTTGTTATCGTCAACTGGGTCTGAAAGATACTGTTATCTTCGCTGACCAATTGATGTATACCGGTTTCCGTTTTGCAACCATTTCTGGTGCCTCTGTAGGTATCGATGACATGGTTATTCCAGACGAGAAATACACCTTAGTTGCTGATGCAGAAGCGGAAGTTCTTGAAATTCAAGAGCAGTTCCAATCTGGTCTAGTTACAGCCGGTGAGCGTTACAACAAAGTTATTGATATCTGGGCAAGTGCCAACGAAAAAGTTTCTAAAGCTATGATGGAAAACCTGTCAACTGAGACAGTGATTAACCGTGATGGTGTTGAAGAGAAACAAGCCTCGTTTAACAGCATCTATATGATGGCTGACTCAGGCGCTCGTGGTAGTGCCGCACAGATCCGTCAGTTGGCGGGTATGCGTGGTCTGATGGCTAAGCCAGACGGCTCAATCATCGAAACGCCAATTACCGCTAACTTCCGTGAAGGTCTAAACGTACTCCAGTACTTTATTTCTACTCACGGTGCGCGTAAAGGTCTAGCCGATACGGCATTGAAGACAGCGAACTCGGGTTACCTGACTCGTCGTCTTGTAGACGTTGCACAAGATTTAGTGGTTATCGAAGACGATTGTGGTACTCACGAAGGTCTAACCATGAAACCGCTGATTGAAGGTGGTGATGTGGTTGAGCCGTTACGTGAACGCGTACTGGGTCGTGTAGTTGCGATTGATGTGTTCTATCCAGGCACTGAAGACGTACTCGCACCACGTAACACGCTACTCGACGAAGCATGGTGTGACAAGTTAGAAGAGCATTCAATCGACGAAGTGATTGTTCGTTCTGTTATTTCTTGTGATACCGATTTCGGTGTGTGTGCAGCTTGTTACGGTCGTGACTTGGCTCGTGGTCATATTATTAACCACGGTGAAGCCATCGGTGTTGTGGCAGCACAATCTATCGGTGAACCAGGTACACAGTTAACGATGCGTACGTTCCACATCGGTGGTGCGGCATCGAGAGCATCTGCAGAAAACAATGTCCAAGTGAAAAACTCGGGTTCATTGAAACTGCATAATGCTAAGCATGTTACTAACAGTGACGGCAAACTGGTTATCGTTTCTCGTTCTTCTGAACTGGCCGTTATTGACGAGCTGGGTCGTGAGAAAGAGCGTTATAAAGTGCCATACGGTACTGTGCTCGAGAAGCTAGAAGAAGCCGCTGTTGAAGCGGGCGATGTTATCGCTAACTGGGATCCACATACTCACCCAATCATTTCTGAAGTGGCGGGTAGTATCAAGTTCGTAGACATGATTGACGGTGTTACTATGACACGTCAAACAGACGAACTAACGGGTCTGTCATCAATCGTGATCCTTGACGTTGGTCAGCGTGGTACTGCGGGTAAAGAAATGCGCCCAATGATCCGTCTGCTTGGCGCTAACGGTAGCGATTTAATGATCCCAGGTACTGAAGTACCAGCACAGTACTTCTTACCAGGTAGTGCGATCGTTAACTTAGAAGATAACGCGCAAATCAACGTGGGTGACGCATTAGCTCGTATTCCTCAGGAATCGTCTAAAACTCGCGACATCACCGGTGGTCTGCCACGCGTTGCTGACTTGTTCGAAGCGCGTAAGCCAAAAGAGCCAGCTATTCTGGCGGAAATCTCTGGTACCATCTCGTTTGGTAAAGAGACCAAAGGTAAGCGTCGTTTGGTGATTACACCTGCTGATGGCGGCGATCATTATGAAGAGATGATCCCTAAGTGGCGTAACTTAAACGTGTTCGAAGGTGAAAAAGTCGAACGTGGTGAAGTTATCGCTGACGGTCCAGAAGCGGCACACGACATTCTGCGTCTTCGTGGTATCCACAACGTAGCTAACTACATTGTGAACGAAGTACAGGACGTTTACCGTCTGCAAGGCGTGAAGATCAACGATAAGCATATCGAAGTGATCATCCGTCAGATGCTGCGTAAGTGTCTTATCACTTCTGCCGGTGACACTGAGTTCCTTGAAGGGGAACAAGCTGAAGTGTCACGCGTTAAGATCGCTAACCGCGAACTGATCGCCCAAGGTAAAGTGCCTGCGACCTTTGAACGTGAACTACTGGGTATTACTAAAGCATCTCTGGCAACAGAATCCTTTATCTCAGCAGCATCGTTCCAAGAAACCACGCGCGTACTGACCGAAGCTGCCGTAGGTGGTAAGAGCGATCAATTACGTGGTCTGAAAGAAAACGTTATCGTTGGCCGACTGATCCCAGCCGGTACCGGTTACGCTTATCACAAGACTCGTAATGAAGCGCGTGCGAAGAAAAACGAACCTGTAGTAGTGAATAAGATCACTGCAAGTGAAGCCGAACAGAACTTGGCCGATCTCTTAAACCTGGCTGGTAGCCAAGATTAAGTAATCAGTTTGTTATAAAAAGGCGCCTATGGCGCCTTTTTTCTTGGAATATGCCGCAAAAGTTGGCTATTTCTTGACAGTCAGGCATTACCTTTCTAAAATTCCGCGTCCCACCATTGTGGGATATAGATTTTTCACACCTTATCGTTGAGTTTGATTCAACTGACTCGGAGCTATACATGGCAACTGTAAACCAGTTGGTACGTAAGCCACGCGCGCCAAAAGTCGACAAGACTAATGTGCCTGCGTTGAATGCGTGCCCGCAAAAACGTGGTGTTTGTACACGTGTGTACACAACTACCCCTAAAAAACCAAACTCTGCACTACGTAAAGTAGCTCGTGTGCGTCTAACTAACGGTTTCGAAGTGACTTCGTACATCGGCGGTGAAGGCCACAACCTGCAGGAACATAGCGTGATCTTAATCCGTGGTGGTCGTGTTAAAGACTTACCAGGTGTGCGTTATCACACTATTCGTGGCGCATTAGACTGTGCAGGCGTGACTTCACGTCGCCAAAGCCGTTCTAAATACGGTGCTAAGCGTCCTAAGTCTTAACTTATCCGTTAAGTAAGGCCAAGCTAGTTTTATTTTGAGAATTCCAGTTTTGGAAATCCCTGAAGCATACGGAGAATTGTTATGCCAAGACGTCGCGTTGTAGGACAACGTAAAATCCTACCAGATCCAAAGTTTCACAGTGAGTTGCTGGCTAAGTTCATCAACGTCATTATGCAAGACGGCAAAAAGTCGACTGCAGAAAAAATTATTTACAAGGCACTAGATGTTGTCGCTGAAAAGAAAAGCGAAAACCATTTAGTTATCCTTGAAGCAGCCCTGGACAACGTTCGCCCATCAGTCGAAGTTAAATCTCGTCGCGTTGGTGGTTCTACGTACCAGGTACCATGTGAAGTTCGTCCTGTGCGTCGTAACGCACTGGCGATGCGCTGGTTAGTTGAAGCTGCTCGTAAGCGTGGTGAAAAATCTATGGCTTTACGTCTAGCAGGTGAAATGCTGGATGCGTCTGAAAACAAAGGTACTGCTGTTAAGAAGCGTGAAGACGTGCATCGCATGGCTGAAGCTAACAAAGCCTTTGCTCATTACCGTTGGTAATATGATGGTGTGGGCTTAGGCCCACACCATGTTGTTGATATTGCCAAGACTTAGGTCTTGGTGGAGAGGGTATAATAGTGGCTCGTACAACCCCAATTGAGCGTTATCGTAATATCGGTATTTGTGCTCATGTTGACGCAGGTAAAACCACCACAACAGAACGTGTTCTGTTCTATACCGGTTTGTCTCATAAAATCGGTGAGGTGCATGACGGCGCCGCTACCACAGACTGGATGGTTCAAGAGCAAGAGCGTGGTATCACTATCACCTCGGCTGCGGTAACCACATTCTGGCGTGGTATGGATGCTCAATTCACTGAACACCGCATCAATATCATCGATACCCCTGGTCACGTTGACTTTACTATTGAAGTTGAACGGTCTCTGCGAGTCCTCGACGGCGCTGTTGTCGTTTTCTGTGGTTCATCTGGTGTTGAACCTCAGTCAGAAACAGTGTGGCGTCAAGCTGATAAATACCGCGTTCCACGCTTAGTATTTGTCAACAAAATGGACCGTGCAGGTGCTGACTTTGAACGTGTAGTGAAGCAAATTAGAACTCGTCTTGGAGCCACTTGTGTGCCTATTCAATTGAATATTGGCGCAGAAGAAAACTTCAAAGGTGTGATCGACTTAATTAAGATGAAAGCTATTAACTGGAATGAATCAGACCAGGGTATGACTTTCACTCATGAGGAGATCCCTGCAGAGTTAGCGGCTAAAGCGGCTGAAATGCATGAGTATCTAGTTGAAGTAGCAGCCGAATCCTCGGATGAGCTGATGGATAAGTACCTTGAAGAAGGCACGCTATCAGAAGATGAGATTAAAAAGGCGTTACGTCAGCGTACTATAAATAATGAAATCGTTTTAGCGACTTGTGGTTCTGCATTCAAGAACAAAGGCGTTCAAGCGGTACTTGATGCGGTTATTGAATTCTTGCCTGCGCCAATTGATGTGCCTCCAATCAAGGGCATCGATGAGAACGAGCAAGAAGTAGAACGCCCATCAGATGACAATGCACCTTTCGCTGCATTGGCATTTAAGATTGCTACAGATCCATTCGTAGGAACTTTGACCTTTATTCGCGTGTACTCAGGCGTACTAGAATCAGGTTCAGGTGTTTACAACTCTGTTAAACAGAAGCGTGAACGCGTAGGTCGTATGGTGCAAATGCATGCAAACGATCGCACTGAACTGAAAGAAGTGCGTGCCGGTGATATCGCAGCGGCTATTGGTCTAAAAGAGGTGACTACGGGGGACACGCTTTGTGATAACGATCATAGAGTGATCTTGGAACGTATGGAGTTCCCAGAGCCAGTAATTACCATTGCCGTTGAGCCTAAGTCAAAAGCCGACCAGGATAAAATGGGTATCGCGTTGCAAAAGCTTGCAGCGGAAGATCCATCATTCCGAGTTGAAACTGACGAAGAATCGTCACAAACTCTGATTTCGGGTATGGGTGAGTTACACTTAGACATCATCGTTGACCGTATGCGTCGCGAATTTGGTGTTGAATGTAACGTAGGTAAGCCACAAGTGGCGTACCGCGAAACTATCCGAGCGTCAGTAGAAGCTGAAGGTAAATTTGTACGCCAATCAGGTGGTCGTGGACAATTCGGTCACGTTTGGTTAAAACTAGAGCCTAATGAAGAAGGCGCTGGTTACGAATTTGTCAATGCAGTTGTGGGAGGTGTGATTCCTCGTGAATTCATTCCTGCGGTTGATAAAGGTATCCAAGAACAGATGAAGAATGGCGTTCTCGCTGGCTTCCCTGTGTTGGACGTGAAGGTCACTCTATTCGACGGTTCATATCATGATGTGGACTCGAATGAAATGGCGTTCAAAATTGCAGGTTCTATGGGCTTCAAAAAGGGTGCGCTTGAAGCAAACCCTGCGTTGCTCGAACCTTGCATGAAAGTTGAAGTAACTACCCCTGAAAATTATATGGGTGACGTCGTTGGTGATTTAAACCGTCGTCGTGGCTTGATTGAGGGGATGGATGATGGCTTTGGTGGCATCAAAATAGTCCATGCTGTAGTGCCTCTTTCTGAAATGTTTGGTTACGCAACTGATTTGCGCTCTGCTACTCAGGGTCGCGCTTCATACTCTATGGAGTTCTTGAAGTACTCTGATGCACCGCAAAACATTGCAAAAGCGATTATTGAATCTCGTAGCTAATATCCAGTTACGACATAAATGTTATTATGGTCCAGCACTGACTGGACTATTCTGAAAAGAAAGGAATATATCGTGGCAAAAGCTAAATTTGAACGTATTAAGCCTCA
>NZ_JAUOEV010000039.1:0-17131 GCF_031932135.1 Shewanella vaxholmensis | reverse complement strand
CTAGAACAAGTTGCATAACATTAATCAGGTTAGGGAGAGTGGCTATGCTAAATTCAATCAAAAAAGCACTCGGTTTATCTAAGCCAGCGCGTAAAAAAGTTAAGTTGCCTGAAGGCTTAAACCACCTTGAAGTTATTTCTGCGAAAGGTTGGTGGAATTAATTAAAATTCTGTGGTTATGGGTCTAACTCATGCACAGTGATAACAAGTTAAGCTAGCGCAGCTTTAAAACTAAAGGGAGCATTGGCTCCCTTTAGTTTTATATGAATATGAAAAGTATGAAAAAATATGTCATAACATACTGATAGATTAGCTATTTAACATCCCTTCCTCACTACAACGGATTTTCCTCAAGGCTAAATGACTGTGTGTCGTAAAAAGTGGGTAAGCCAGTGGCCCGAGCACAAAACCCAGTAATGCCCAATACGTAACAGAAAGGCCTACGGTAAATGCAGCTAAGCCGAAGTACCAAGCCGAGATTAATGCGATAAAGATAACCAGCAAAACCACAAACCACCTCTTTAAAAACAACTAAATAAATCATAAAGGTAGAGAAATTAATTCCTCATTAAAATGCGGATGCTACTCGCGTAGTCTTGGTGATTGATGCACATGTTAAATACGTCATTTTAACGGCAGGATAAAAAGTTTTCCGCACTATGCATAAACGAGCAACACTCATTCATCGCTACGCTCTTAGTACAGAACACGTAACACTGAACTCTCGATAAAGGGCTCGGATTATACAAGATCCACATCCCAATATGAACATTTTTTAGGCAAAAACATGCCTTGTGGCAATAAAAAAGCGGCAATGATCTGCCGCTTTTTTGTTCAATTCCAATTTGCTAAGACCAAGATTAACTATGACCTAGATCCACTGAAACTTAGAAAAAGTGCGCGTTTTCTTGAGCCATGGTTTTCAAGCGCTCACAAGGTTCGAATCTGCTGCCTAATTGACTTTGATAACCTTCAAGAATTCGTACTAAGTTCGCGGCGCCCAAAGTGTCAATATAATGGAATGGACCACCGAGGAATGGTGGGAAGCCAATACCGAAAATGGCGCCAATATCACCATCTCTTGGCGATGCAATAATTCCATCATCCAAGCAACGCACCGCTTCGTTGAGCATTTGTACGACACAACGCTCGGCTACTGCTTTGGCGTCTTTATTGGTGCCAGGCTTAATACCTAACACGCCATAAACACTCTCATCGACAGCTTTAGCTTTCTTGCTCGATGCGCCGTATTGATAGAAACCTTTACCATTTTTACGGCCTTTACGATCGTCACCCAAAAGCTTGTCAAAAGCCGCTGGCGCTTTAAAACGTTCACCCAATTCTTTCTCGAGGATTGGTGAAATCTTAGCGCCCACGTCGATACCCACTTCGTCAAGTAAAGTAATGGGGCCCACAGGGAAACCAAACTTAACCAGCGCTTTATCAAGATGTTCAACACTTTGGCCTTCAAGTAATAATTGCGCAGCCTCGTTCATGTAAAGCGCAAGAATACGGTTCACGTAGAAACCCGCGCCATCCTGCACCACTATCGGTGTTTTACCTTGCTTACGGGCAAAGGCTACGGTTGTCGCAATGGTTTCTGGCGAGGTTTTAGCGTGGGCAATCACTTCCACCAGCGGCATTTTCTCTACTGGCGAGAAATAATGCAGACCAATTACATTCTCAGGACGTGTCGCCGCCTCGGCGATTTGGCTAATAGGCAAAGATGAGGTGTTTGACGCAAAAATAGTGTGCTCACCACACTCACGCTCTATGTCTTTCACCATTTGATGCTTAAGCGCTAGGTCTTCAAATACTGCTTCCACAACGATATCGGCATCGTTAACGCCTTTATATTCAGTCGTTGTGGTCATAAGTGCCATTAAATTGTCACGGGCAGCAGGCGTCATATGGCGGCGCTTAACCCCTTTATCCAACAACTTGTAGGCGTAGGCCAATGCATTGCTTAAACCTTTTTCGCTGATGTCTTTTACGCGAACGGGGATTTTGGCCTTGGTTGTTGTGACAGATGCGATACCGCCACCCATTAAACCGCCACCTAAGATCACCGCTTTTTTTACTTTACGCGGGCTCGCGCCTTCTGCGCCGGTTTCTTTCTTCATTTCTGTGGTCGCAAAGAAAATACTGCGCAGCGCTTCAGACTCTTTCGATACCACTAGTTCGGCAAAGTGACTCGCTTCGACTTCTAGCCCTTTTTGCATCCCCTTCGCAATACCTTGACGCACGCAGTCAATGATCTTGGCAGGCGCAGGATAATTACCTTGGGTTTTCTTTTCGACCTGTTTAGTCGCTTGATCGAAAATAATATTACGGCCAAAGCTCGTGCCTTCAAGCACTTGATTAACGAGTGACTTTTTAACAGGTTTCGGTGCACGTTTCCCCGCAAGCGCCATCTCAACTGCCGTTTGCAGCAAAATGGCCTGCGGTACAACATCATTCACTAAGCCCATTTTCAAGGCTTGTTTAGGACGAATTTGTTTGCCGGTTAGCATCATGTCTAAGGCGGTGGTAATGCCGACTAAACGTGGCAAACGTTGAGTCCCGCCACCACCTGGCAATAAGCCAAGTTGGACTTCAGGTACACCGAGCATAGTCTTGCCATCGTCGCTACATACCCTTTGATGGCAGGCTAAGGCTAACTCTAAACCACCACCTAAACAGGCACCATGGATTGCCGCAACCACAGGAATGTTTAAGGCTTCTAACTCATTAAAAACCACATGCCCTTGCTGGGATAAGGCTTTGGCATCGGCCGCCGTTTTACAGGCATCGAGCATGGAAATATCCGCGCCCGCGACAAAAGAATCTTTTTTGCCAGAGATCAGCACTAAACCGCGAATGCTCGAATCACTCTTGATTTCAGCTAAAATCTCACTTATTTCAGGGCCAAACTGCGCCTTTAGGGTGTTCATGGTTTCGCCAGGCACATCCATAGTCAAGATGGCAATGCCGTCGTCGCGGCGGGTTAAATTAAAGGTCTTTTCCATGCCGATTACTCCACTTCCACTATCATAGCCACGCCCAAACCACCAGCCGCACAGGCCGTTGTTAGGCCAGTTCCACCACCACGGCGCTTAAGCTCACGACACACCTGCGTGATCAAACGGGTTCCCGTTGCCGCAAAAGGATGCCCGTAGGCAAGCGAGCCGCCGAGCACGTTAAACTTGCTCATGTCTATTTCACCAATGGCGCGGTTACGACCGAGTTTTTCTTCGGCAAATTTCTTCGAAGCAAACATCTGCATATTCGCTAGTGTCTGCGCTGCAAAAGCTTCGTGCATTTCAATCAGGGTAAGATCTTCAAGCTCCATTCCAGCACGTTTCAGCGCCAGTGGCGTCGCGTAAGAGGGCCCCATCAGCATGTCTTGCCACACATCAATAGCGCTAAAGGCATAGCTCCTAATGTAGCCAATCGGTTGATAACCTAAGGCTTTCGCTCGACCTTCGCTCATCAGGATAATCGCTGACGCACCGTCAGTCAGTGGCGTACTGTTTGCCGCCGTCACAGTACCATGCTGTTTGTCAAATGCAGGACGCAACTTAGCATATGACTCCAGTACCGAGTTTTCGCGGATATTATTATCGCGATCGATAAACTGTTTATACGGCGGCACATGGGCAACCATCACTTCGTCACGAAGATGGCCCGAAGCCCAAGTTTCACTCGCTAAGGTGTGCGAGCGGTGCGCTAAAGCATCTTGATCGGCGCGGCTAATATTGTAGGTTTTTGCCATCTGCTCGGCGGTTTGTCCCATAGACAAGCCCGTTGAGTACTCGGCTACCGCAGGCGGCACAGGTAATAAATCTTTAATGCCTAAACGACGGAAAATTTGTAATTTTTGCCCAAAGCTACGGGCTTTATTCAGATCGACTAACGCATGGGCTAATTTTTTCGACACGCCGATAGGCAAGACAGAAGAAGAGTCGGCGCCGCCCGCAATACCGATTTCGATATTGCCTGTCATGATAGATTCGGCCACGTTGACGGCAGATTGAAAGCTAGTTGCACAGGCACGAGTGACACTATAGGCATCGGTCGACACATTCATGCCAGTACCGAGTACGATTTCACGGGCAATGTTAGGTGCAGCGGGCATTTGCACCACTTGTCCATACACTAATTGCTCAATCAGCTTAGGATCGAGTTCAGAGCGCGCCAATAATTCATTGACCACCATTTTGCCCATATCGAGCGCCGATACACCGTGGAATGCCGTGGCTTGCTTTGCAAATGGCGTTCTTAAACCCGCTACTATGGCGATACGTTCACCCTTGGCGTTCGTAACCTGTTGTCTATCACTCATTTGTCACCCTCTTTATGTGCGCAATCGCTGAGAGATTTCAGGCGGCGCTATCGATTTCCGTGTTTGACCTATTGTTTTACGGCGAAAAACGCCCAATAACAGGTCTGACCATTAAAGTGTGATCTGATTCTAACTTCTTGTCAGCAAGTTTTAAACACCTGTTTGTTTTTTTAACACTAGCCAAACCCTAAGGGAATTCTTTACCATATCCGTTGTCTATAGCCCACACACGTATTTTCAACATAATAAAACGAGTAGCATCATGCCTTTGAGTCGCTTCCACGCATTACGCACTTACCTAAATAAGGTTGTTTTAGGGCAGCCAGTATTGACCGAAAATCTGCTCATTGCCTTAATTGCCAATGGTCACTTATTAGTTGAAGGACCTCCAGGACTGGCCAAGACCCGTGCAGTGAAAGCCTTATGTGACGGGGTTGAGGGCGATTTTCACCGCATTCAATTTACCCCAGATCTGCTACCCGCCGACTTAACCGGCACAGATATCTATCGCTCGCAAACCGGCACCTTCGAATTTGAAGCCGGTCCGATTTTCCACAATTTAATCTTGGCGGACGAAATTAACCGCGCCCCAGCCAAGGTACAATCGGCGCTGTTAGAAGCCATGGCCGAAGGTCAAGTTACCGTCGGTAAGCACAGTTATAAGCTGCCACCGCTATTTTTAGTGATGGCCACCCAAAACCCATTAGAGAACGAAGGCACTTATCCGCTGCCCGAAGCACAGCTTGACCGTTTTTTAATGCACTTAAACCTTGATTACCCGAGCGGCGAGACTGAAATCGAAATTCTGCGCCAATCCCGTAAAGAAGCGCTCACCCACGAGTTGCCAACGACTGAGCCGATTGCACAGGCCGATGTGTTTGCCGCCCGTGACGAGGCCATGGAAATCTATCTCGCCGAGCCGCTCGAAAAATACATAGTCGAAATAGTGATGGCGACCCGTGAGCCAAGCCGTTACAGCGATGACTTAGCGAAATGGCTCGAGTACGGCGTCAGCCCACGCGCCACTATTTCCTTAGAACGCTGCGCCCGCGCCCGCGCTTGGCTGCACGAGCGGGACTTTGTGTCACCGGAAGACATTCAAGCCGTTGCGCCGAATGTGTTAAGACACAGATTATTACTCAGCTACCAAGCGCAAGCCGAAGGCGTAAGCCGCGATCAGGTGATCAACCACATCTTGAGTCAAGTTGCAGTACCTTAACGGTGAAGATAAAGGTGAAATCAGATGAGTGACACTGCGCGACTCTCTGCCTCGGCCGATGGCTTGCCGCTGTTTGCCGATGGCTTGCATTTAACCGAGCAAGAGCTGCTGGCGTGCCAAAATATCGCCCGTGCTATGCCCGAGCGTTACAGCCGTGCCCGCGCTAATTTAGCGGGCCATCGCAGCAGCTTAATCAAAGGCCGCGGTATGGAGTTTGCCGAGGTGCGCCACTACCAACAGGGCGACGATGTGCGCACCATTGATTGGCGCGTGACCGCTCGCACGGGCAAAACCCACACTAAGTTATTTGTCGAAGAACGTGAGCGCCCGATTCTGTTGTTGATCGACTTGAGTCAAAGCCTCTATTTTGGCTCGAGTTTATTGCTGCAATCGGTGCAAGCAGGACACCTAGCGACCACCTTAGGTTGGAATGCGATTAACCATGGCGACAGGCTCGGCGCCTTGATCGCCAGCGAGTCTGAGCATTTAGAGCTCAAACCCCGCAGCCGTCGTCAGGGCATATTGCAATTAATCTCAGGCCTGCGCCGCGTGCATGAGAATCAACTCAATCATGTTGGCAGCGGCCAGCGCGATCCTGACCATATCCTGCGTGCCTGTCAGCGATTACAACGTATCGCCAAACCCGGCTCCTTAGTTTGGATAGTGACAGATGGCAGCCATTTTAGTCCCCAATGTATCGCGCCATTAACCGAGCTTAAACGTCATTGCGATGTGGGCGCCTACCTGATTACCGATCCCCTGCGTCAAGGCACACTACTGTTACCACACAACTTTAGTTTGCCAGTTCGGGATGGGGAGGAGGACTTAGTGCTCACCCGCCACAGTTATCAGGCTTGGCTTGATATCCAACTGCGTCAGCAAAGGGACTTTATCGCCATGATGCAGCAACTGCGCGTGCGCACCCAGCTCATCGATGCGGGGGCTCCCCTAGCCCATCAATTGGAATTATTGCGTTAACTATGGATCCAGCAACAGTGAATTCAGAAATAGTGACACCAGTGATAGCAAATCCACCGGCTGCAGTCCCTATGGCTACAGCGCCAAACCCAGCGCTGGCGGATCTGCAGGATATCATTCATCCCGATCCAATCGGCGCTTGGCCTTGGGCAATCGGTTATTGGTTGGTCCTCGCGCTCGTGATTGCTCTCATCACACTCTTAGTTATCAGGCTAAGAAAACGCGCCCGTGACTTAGCGCCGAAAAAAGCCGCAAAGCAGTTACTCAATCAGCTTGATAGACAAGCGCCGTCCTATGTTTCTGACGTTAATAGCCTATTAAAGCGCACCGCCATGAGTTATATCAGCAGAGATGCAATAGCCTCCTTAGATGGTGAAGCTTGGGCGACTTGGCTAGACAGCTATTTACCCGCGGCAAAACGCCAACGTCTCGGCCCCTTGTTAGCCAAACGTCATCAGCCAACGCCGTTGACCTTAGCTGAAGCCAATGAGTTACATGAACTCGCACAAGCTTGGTTGGCATCAAAAGTAAAACTGAGTGCACCTCTGCCGAATCTTGTTCAAGCTAGTGGCGACGCTCAAGCTAAAAGCCAAGCGCAACCCCAGCCAGCTGACCCCCAACAACCGGAGGCACAATGTTAACGATTGCATGGCCTTGGCTATTGATATTACTGCCTCTGCCTTTGATTTTTTGGCGCCAACAAACCGTACAAGTGGATGGTGGCCGGCTGCAACTCCCCGGAATAAGCCAAACAGGTAAACAAAGCTTAGCGGCCAACACGCGCCAGAGTCGCAAACGCTACTGGCTGATGTGGTGCCTGCTACTGCTCGCTATTGCTCGTCCGCAATGGCTTGGCGAACCGATCGAACTGCCAAGCCAAGGCCGCGATCTGATGATGGCGGTGGATTTATCCGGCAGTATGCAGATTGAAGACATGGTGGTAAATGGCAAAACCGTCGACCGTTTCACCTTAATCCAACACGTCGTCAGTGACTTTATCGAGCGCCGCAAAGGCGACCGTATCGGTTTAATTCTCTTTGCCGATCACGCCTATTTGCAGGCGCCGCTCACCCAAGATAGACGTTCAGTAGCGCAATTTTTAAAAGAAGCACAAATCGGCTTAGTCGGTAAACAAACCGCCATAGGTGAAGCCATAGGGCTGGCGGTAAAGCGTTTCGATAAAATGGACGAGAGTAACAGAGTGTTGATTTTATTGACCGACGGCTCTAACAACGCCGGCAACATCGAGCCAGAGCAAGCGGCGCAAATTGCCGCTAATCGTAAAGTCACTATTTACACTGTCGGTGTCGGTGCCGATGTGATGGAGCGCCGCACACTCTTTGGCCGCGAGCGGGTTAATCCCTCGATGGATCTGGATGAGAACCAACTTAAGCATATCGCCGAAGTCACCCACGGTCGTTATTTCCGCGCCCGCAACAGCCAAGAGCTCGACCAGATTTACCAAGAAATCGATAAACTCGAACCAGTGAGTCGCGATCAATTAAGCTATCGTCCGCAGGCAGATTTGTTCTATTGGCCGCTGGCACTGGCGTTACTGACGAGCCTGTGGATTGCCTTAGGTCAATTACCATTCTTTGCAGCGCGCCGCGTTAAACCCTCTGTCGCAACCACTTCACAGGGGAACATTAAATAATGAGCCTACATTTTATTCGCCCCGAATGGCTACTCGCCCTAGTGCCACTGGCTTTAGTGTTGTTGAGTTTATGGCGACAACACGAGAGCCACAGCGCGTGGAATCGTTATATTGCGCCGCACTTAGCCAAAATATTGGTCACCCAAGGCAGCAAGAAATCCCGCCGTCCGCTGCATTTATTAGCTTTCACTTGGCTGATTGCGACTTTTGCGCTCGCAGGGCCCGCCGTTAATAAACAGTCCTTACCTGTGTTTGCCGCCGAGCAAGGCCGCGTACTGGTGATGGACATGTCTGTGTCTATGTTCGCTACCGATCTGGCGCCGAACCGTTTAACCCAAGCCAGATTTAGGGCCACGGATCTCCTGCGTAATCTTAAAGAAGGTGAAACAGGTTTAGTCGCCTTTGCCGGCGATGCCTTTACTATCAGCCCGTTAACGCGCGATACCGGCACGCTACTCAATTTATTGCCGACCTTAAGCCCTGAAATCATGCCCGTTCGTGGCTCAAACTTAGCGGCAGGTTTAACCCAAGCTAAAACGCTACTGGCTCAGGGTGGGCATATTCGCGGTGATATTATCGTGATGACAGATGGCATAACCGCAGCCCAATTTGATGACGCTAACTCGGCATTAAGTGGCACGCAATATCGTCTTGCCGTCGTCGCTTTTGGTACCAGCCAAGGTGCGCCAATTCGTCTACCCGATGGACAATTGCAGCGCGACAGTAGCAACGAGGTCGTTGTGGCCAGCACTGACTTTGGCTTGCTGCAAAAACTAGCAGCGGATAATAACGGGGTGTTGATCCAAAATCGCACCGACGGCAATGATCTGGCCCAATTACAACATTGGTTAAGGGATACGGGCGATGCCAAAGCCACAGATCTTGACGGTGAAACCTGGCAGGATCTCGGCCCTTATCTCGCCCTGCTATTACTGCTGCCCGCCCTTTTCAGCTTTAGGCAAGGAATCGTGGCAAGCGTTGGATTTGCCACTCTCATTGGCGGCTTACTGTTCGCGGCCGCGCCTCAGCCTGCCCATGCCAGTGTGTGGGACAATGTGTGGAAAACGCCAGATCAGCAAGCGATGCAGGCCTATCAATCCCAAGATTATGCCAACGCCGCTAAGCAGTTTGAGTCACCCCAATGGCGTGGCAGCGCCCAATATAAGGCCGGTGATTATGAGCAAGCGCTGAAAACCTTCGAGCAAGATAGCTCTGCCCAAGGCCTCTACAATCAAGGCAATGCGTTGATGCAACTCGGTAAACCCGATAAGGCTAAGGAGCGCTATCAAGCCGCACTTGAAAAACAAGCCGATTTCCCTGCGGCAAAGGCCAACCTTGAACTGGCTGAAAAGCAATTGAAAGAGCAGCAAAAACAGCAAGGTAAAAACGATCAACAAGATAAAAACCAAGATCAACAAGGCGATCAGCAGTCCGGTGAACCCAATTCAGGTGACCAACAGTCTGGCGACCAGCAATCTGATCAAGATAGCGCTCAGAAAGATAAGCAAGATCAAGCGGGACAAGAGTCTCAAGAGCAACAGGACAATGCCAATCCTGAGCAAAGCTCTGATCAAAGCTCTGAGCAGCAAAAAGCGGATGAGCAACAGTCTGAGCAGGATAAGCAAAATGGCAATGCTCAGGACAAGCAAGATGAAGCTCAGCAAGATCAAGATAAAGCACAACAGGATCAACAAGCCAAGCAACAAAATGCCGAGCAGGATGCAAAGGAAAATGAGCCTGTAGACAATTCACCTGTAGATAATGAAGCTAAGATGCAAGCGCAGGCTAACGCCGATGCCGAGGAGCAAAAATCCGCTGAGCAAGCAAAGCAAAGCGTTGGCGCCAAAGACGCTCCTGAGAAAGATGCACAAGATAAACAAGAGGCTGCTATGAGTGAATCGGTCGAAGCGCCGCCAACTAATAGCGAACCGCTTCCCGCAGAAATGCAGCGAGCGCTGAGGGGCGTGAGTGAAGACCCACAAGTGTTACTTCGCAATAAAATGCAGTTGGAATATCAAAAACGCCGTCAAAATGGCCAAATATCAAAGGATAACGAACAGTGGTAATCAGACAATTTTTTATCCTGCTACTCCTTGCCATCGGAGTGGCTCATCCCGCCTTTGCACTCAGCAAAATTGAGGCATCGGTCGATCGCAATCCTGTGATGGAGGGAGAATACTTTGTGCTCAACATCAGCGTCGATGATGAAATCGATACTGGTAAGCTAGACACATCCGCCCTGCTGAAAGACTTTATTGTGGGCCGCACCAGCGTGAGTCGCAGCACACAGATCATGAACTTCGATGCGGTCAAAGAGACTCGCTGGCAAGTGTTGCTCGCGCCAAAACAACAAGGTCAGTTAACCATTCCAGCCTTTACTATTGATGGCATCAGCTCGGCGCCGATCCCACTCAAAGTGGTCGAAACGGGCAGCCAGCCCGCGCAAATGAATAACCTATTCATCGATGCCAAAGTGTCAACCGACGAGGCCTATGTCGGGCAGCTCATTACCTACAAGGTGAAACTCTATCTAGCAGTGGAATTACAAAGGGGCGTATTGAGCGCACCAGTAATCGAAGGCGCGCAGATCAAACAAATCGGTGAAGATAAGGATGGCTCAGAGATAGTCGATGGCCGTCGTTACCGCGTGATTGAACGCACCTATGGCATCATTCCCGACTTACCCGGCCAAGTGAACATCAAAGGCGCAACCTTTGCGGGCGATGTGCTCGTCGAATCCCAACGCCGCGGCGGCATGTTTGGCTTTAATGAAAGCCGCCCAATGCAAGCGGGCGCGCCCTCCCTCACGGTGCAAGTGAATCCTGCGCCGACAAGTTTCCAAGGCCAATGGCTGGTTGCCGACTTAGTGGTGCTAAAAGAGAACTTCCCTGAGGATATTAAAGAATTTACCGTCGGTAGCCCTATTACTCGCACCATTACTTTATTGGCTTCCAATGCCGATGAAAATAGCCTGCCAGATATCGTGCAAACCCTTCCTAATGAACTGAAGTCATACCCAGAGAAACCTCAGCGACAAACCTTTGTACGCGATGCACAAATTGTCTCCCAGTACAGTATTACGTCGGCAATCGTTCCCAGCAAAGCGGGAACATTTACCCTGCCCGAAGTCAAAGTGCCTTGGTGGAATCCGCACCTTAAACGTCAAGAAACCGCGACGCTCCCCGCACGCACAATAGTGGTAACTGGCGGTGCAGTCACAGACGCGCCCGCCCAAGCCGCTTGGCAAGCAAATTCAGCGGCCGACAACAATGACTCCTGGATGATTAAGGTGTTTGCTGCGCTATGGCTGATCACTCTCGTCGCTTGGATCATCACTTTAATCGCTTGGCGCCGCGCTTTAAAAAAACCATCGGCCGCCCCGACAACAATTAACGCTTCAATGAGTTCAGCACAATCAGTAAATGTTGCGGGCTTACAAGGATTGGAGCAAGCCTGTGCCAGTGGCGATGTGAGCCGCATTATGTTGCAGTTACAGCGCTACTTCAGCGAGTTACAGCAAGCGCCTATGACACTCGATAAAATTGCCGAGCAGTCACCGCAACTCGCAAAGGCGATACAGCAACTGCAAATTGCCGCCTATAGTGCGAAGGCCAATGCCAACAGCCATACTGACAGTGCGAATACTAACAGTGCGAATACTAACAGTGCGGATACTAACAAGCTGACCGCCGAGTGCGCCGCGTTGCTTAACGCGGTTAAGGCCTGTGATCATAAACATTCAAACCCAAAATCGGTGCCATTAAGCCCACTGAATCCTAAGTAAATTAAGGGTTTAATGACAGAGAAGCGAGCTCTACTATGCTAAACATTCAGCCAACAAGCCGAAAAAATAAAAATGTTTGCTAACTGGCGTAAGAAATCCGTCGAGCCCGCGGTCTCTTCTGACATGCTAAGTAAACAACGACGATACAACAGCCTAGTCAAGGCGCTACATGCAGACATCTTCCGCTACGCCTACTGGTTATGCGGCGATAAACACGTGGCTGAAGACATTACCCAAGAAACCTTCTTGCGGGCGTGGCGCTCTTTGGATTCCCTCAAGGATGATAAAGCGGCGAAGGCATGGCTGATCACGATTCTTAGGCGTGAGAATGCGCGGCGTTTCGAGCGTAAACAGTTCGATTATTCCGACGTTGAGCAAGATACCTTAGAGGACAATATCTCCAATAGCAGTGAAGAGCAGACCGAGCAATACCTGATCCGTCGGCAAATAGGCAAGCTGGATATCGAATACCGCGAGCCACTCTTACTGCAACTGATTGGTGGCTTTAGCGGCGATGAAATTGCCGAGCTGATGGAGCTCAATCGCAACACCGTAATGACGCGTTTATTTCGGGCGAGGAGCCAATTGAAAGAATTACTTGAGAAGAATGATGTGAGAGGTCAATCCAATGGATGAGCTTAAATTTAGACGTCAAGCTTATGAAGATCCTCATAATCAAGATGCTGATTTTCTGGCGCAAATTAATGCTAAGCCAGAAAACCAAGCCTTAATCAATGAGCTCAAAAACCTTGATGCCAAACTGACAAATGCATTGAAAGTAGAAGTGGCGGACGATCTCGCCGATAAACTGATTTTGCGTCAGCAGTTGCAACAACACCATAAACACCGCCGTCAAACGGGCTTTTTAGTGGCCATGGCGGCCTCGGTGGCATTTGTGGTGGGGATCAGTTTTAGTCTATTGCGTTTAGGGCCAATCGATTTAGCCGAACATGCACTGGCCCATGTCTACCATGAAGGTGTTGCCTTACAGGTGGATCAAAACGTCAACTTTAATCAGGTCAATGCGCAGCTCACGTCGATGAAAGACTTTGGCAATGCCAAGTTCACCCAACAACCGGGCAAAGTGTATTACACCTCCTATTGCGATTTTCAAGGGGTGAAAAGCCTGCACTTAGTGCTACAGGGTGAGCAAAGCAAGGTCACACTCTTTATCGTGCCACTCGAAAAACGTATGGTGTTAGACAAAACCTTCGCCGATGGCAAATACCAAGGAATGGGCTTTGAAACACCCGATGCGTTTATTTTGCTTATAGGTGAAGATAAAGCAGACCTTAGCTATGTAAAAGACGAAATCAAGAACACCTTTATCTAACCCCATCTTATCTCTGCTATTTTTAAATTAACCTCCGATATTTTCACGCGATCGGAGGTTAGATTTTAATCACACTTCTATCTGCTAATGGGCGATTGTTCAAACATCTGGTAGCATGCTTGCCACTTTTAATAATAACAAGATGGGAAAAGGCAAGATGACGATTGAAACCCCGATTTTAATCACATTTGTTGGTTACTTAGTATTGATGATGGGCATAGGTTTTTGGGCTTACCGTGCTACCGATACTGTTGATGATTATATTTTAGGTGGCCGCAAAATGGGCCCCGCTGTGACCGCACTCAGTGTGGGTGCATCCGATATGTCAGGTTGGCTGTTACTGGGTTTACCCGGCGCAGTTTACTTAGGCGGCTTAGGTGAAGCTTGGATTGGCATAGGATTAATTTTTGGCGCTTGGCTAAACTGGCTATTTGTCGCCAGACGACTGCGTATCTACACTCAACTCGCCGATAACGCCCTCACCTTACCGGATTTCTTCGAGAAACGTTTCCACGATACCCAGGGCTATCTCAAGCTCGTCTCCGCAATCACTATTTTAGTGTTTTTTACTTTCTATGCTTCCTCAGGCATGGTCGGTGGCGCGATTCTATTTGAAAAAGTCTTTGGTCTCGATTACACAGTGGCGCTGGTGATTGGCTCAGCCATCATAGTCGGTTACACCTTTATTGGTGGCTTCTTTGCTGTGTGTTGGACAGACTTCTTTCAAGGCTGTTTGATGCTTGTCGCCCTCTTAATCGTCCCCTTTGCCGTTTTCTCTCACCCTGAAAGCCACGCCGGAATTGAAACTATCGATCCTGCGATGTTGGCCTTGGTCAGCGACAAAACCACAGTGATAGGCATGTTGTCTTTACTCGCATGGGGTCTTGGCTATTTTGGTCAGCCGCATATTTTGTCGCGCTTTATGGCGATAGGCAGTGCCGATGCCCTTCCCTTATCGCGCCGTATTGCCATGAGCTGGATGGTCTTATCTTTAATTGGCGCTTTAGCTACAGGTATTGCCGGTTCTCTGTATTTCGCTAACGCCCCACTAGCGAATTCAGAAACGGTATTTATTCATTTAGCCCAAGCCGCGTTTAACCCTTGGATTGGTGGTCTACTTATCGCAGCCATTTTGTCTGCCATCATGAGCACTATCGATTCACAGTTGCTGGTGTGCTCAAGCGTGATCACTGAAGATTTCTACCGTAAATGGTTACGCCCACAAGCGGATGATCGCGAGTTGATGATGGTCGGTCGCATGGGCGTGCTGGCGATTGCCGTGATCGCAGGCATCATTGCCCTTAATCCTGAAAGCAGTGTATTAAGCCTTGTGAGTTATGCATGGGCTGGCTTTGGTGCGGCCTTTGGTCCTGTGGTCTTATTATCGCTATTTTGGAAGCAATACAGCCGTAATGGCGCCATTGCTACTATTATTGTCGGCGCATTAACGGTCGTAATTTGGAAGCAACTGACGGGGGGTATTTTCGAACTATACGAAATCCTCCCAGGATTTGTGTTCGCCACATTCGCCGGTATTTTGGTGAGCAAATTGTCTGCACCAAGTGAAAATGTAACAACAGAGTTCGAACAATTTAAGTCTGCACTTTAGTTTCGACACGCTTGTATAACTTAAAAAGCGCACACTTGTGCGCTTTTTACATTTTGTATCCTTTTAAATACTCAACACACAATTACAAACCGTTAACGTCAATTGAAACCTATCGTTAAACCCAAAGCCCTTCATATCAAGCATCTGGCCAGACCATTCAAGCGAACTAAAGTTCAACCTCTGTTTTAAAGGTTTTTAATTAACTGAAAATTAACAATTTTCACGTCTGGTCGGACTTGTTGAGGGTAGATTCAGTCCATAAGATGCCGAAGACTAATAAATGGATTTAAAGACTTTCGGCTGACTAGGACCGAATAAAAATCCAATACTTATAAAAAATAGAGAGAATTATAATGAAAACATTCAACAAGACACTCATTGCCGTTTCTGTCGCATTAGCAAGTACTCAAACCTTAGCTTCAGGTTTTCAACTCAACAGTCAATCAGCCACAGGTATGGGCCGTGCATTTGCTGGTGATGCGGTTATTGCCGATAACGCTTCTGTGTTATCACGTAACCCTGCAGCTATGGCATTATTCGATAAAGATGCGATCTCCTTCGGCTTAACTTATGCCGATATTACTGTTGATGTTAAAGACGTTAACTTTGCCGGTGGTGCCGTAGACTTAGGCAGCATTGATGATGCGGGTAGCTCTAAAATTATCCCTAATATTTTCTACATCCACCCAATCGACGACAAGTTCGCCGTAGGCTTTGCTGCGTTTTCTAACTTTGGTACCGGTACCGATGCCAGCTCACTTTCAAAGAGTTTACCAGCAGGCTCACCAGCACCTTATGATTTACTCGGCGAAACAGAAGTCACAACGGTTAACTTTAACGCCAGCCTTTCATACCGTATTAATGACATGTTCAGTATCGGTGCGGGTGTGGATGCCATCTACGGTGAAGGTCGTTTAACCCGCAACATGGGCACTACGCCATTGGTTGACGTCGACGCTGACGGCTGGGCCTTCGGTGGTATAGTAGGTGCCACCATTGAGCTAGATAAAGATAACCGTTTCGGTATCAGCTACCGTTTCAGCCCGACAGTGAATGTTGAAGGTGATATCAATACCGTCTCGATGACAACCATTCCTGGTGTAGGTACTGTTCCGGTTGCGACCAATTTTGATAGCTTAGATGTTCCACTAGCGGATATCTTCCAAGTTGCAGGTTTCCATCAAATCACCCCTAAGTTTGCTCTGCACTATACAGCGCAGTACACCCAGTGGGGCAACTTTGATCAAATCACGGCTAAAGATGGTACAGCCACAATTGCAGCTGTTGGAGTGACTCAAGCCGTAGGTGATGTTGCACTGAAAGAATACCAATGGAAAGATTCATGGTTATTCAGCTTAGGTGGTACTTACACTATCAACGAACAATTCACTGTGCGTGCTGGTTATATGCATGACCAAGGCGTTGTGGACGAAATCAGCTCAATTTCATTCCCAGACTCTGACCGTAACTGGTACACAGCGGGTATGAGCTACCACATCAACCCACAAAACACCGTTGACTTTGGTATCGCTTATATTAAAGGTGAAAAAGTTCACCTGATCGAAAACAGTGCTATCACAGGTCCTGTTAATGCAATTACTGAATCAAGTGGTATGTACTACTCAGTTCAATACAGCTACCAGTTTTAAGCTAAACGCTAAACCCAAAAGCCGCATTTTTTGCGGCTTTTTTGTATCTTAAGCATTTATTGCCTAAAGTTAATTCATACTCCTGTAAACGCAGCTACGGCTATGGCTAAAGTCATTGGACTCGGTGGAATTTTCTTTAAAAGTGCAGATCCCGTTACCTTGGCAACTTGGTATAAAACCCACCTTCAAGTTCCTATTGAAAACTGGGGCGGCGCCGCGTTTTATCACACAGATAAAGCGACACTCGGCTACCATGTTTGGACGCCCTTCGCCCATAGCACTGACTATTTTGCGCCTTCAGATAAGAGCTTTATGTTTAACTTTATCGTTGATGATCTGGCCCAAGCGCTCACACAGGTCGAACAAGGTGGTGGTCAGCTCGTGGGTGGCATTGAAGATTCAGAGTTTGGCCGCTTTGGCTGGTTTATCGATCCCGACGGCAATAAAGTCGAATTATGGCAGCCGAGTGTTATTCCTCCGGAAAAATAGCGCGTCTCAATAAAGCGACATCAAGCTGATATCGCCAACTTGTCTCCCTCAAATATTAAGCGGCATCTATCCCGAATAAACCCAGTGCATGAC
>NZ_JAUOEV010000038.1:0-18876 GCF_031932135.1 Shewanella vaxholmensis | reverse complement strand
GCTAAGGCCTTGAATAAATGTGCTAGAACGCCTTTCTTAGACCATAAATGAAACCGTCTAAAGACCGTGCTCCAATGACCGAACTCTTTAGGTAAATCTCGCCAAGGGATACCTGTTCTAAGGCGGTAAAGAATACCTTCGAATGTTTGTCTATGTTCAGGTTTGTCATAAACACGGCCTGTGCTTTTCATTAAATGAAATAGCTTTTCCCAGCGTGCATCGGTTAGCATAAGTCTTGGCATGGCTTGAGGTTATGGTTACTTTTGGCGAAGCAAATTATAACGTCTTGCCATGCTGTCTAAAAATCACTCTCGAAAGATCAACAGACCCTAATCCATAGTCTCACTCATTCAGCCGTGCTGCATAGTACGCTTAAGTCGTCTCAGCGTTTTAGTGCCTGTACTTTAGCGCTAGTAGCATGAATGTGGTTTGAGCATAAAAAAAGGGCAAGCGATTAATCACTTAATCTGCTTGCCCTTTTTGTTTAACGCGCCGATTAGGGCTGTTCGCCTTAATCAGCGGTATTGTAAAAAATCCATGCTGTTAAAAACAATGTCTTTAAAAAGCCGTCGTTAAAACGCATAGCTTGCGCTGAGTTCGAACGAGCGACCTGCACCGGCAATCTGGTTAAAGCCATTGGTATTATCGGCCTTAAATTCTGCCACACTCACACCGCCTAGTGGCAGCTCATAGTAGCTGTCGAATAGGTTATTCACCGCGAAGGTGACAGTCAGATCCTGCCATTTCATGCTGCTGTTTAAGTTAAGCAAGGAGTAGCTATCGGTTTCATTTTCAAGGCGGCGGTCATCCACGCGATCTTTGGTCGCAACCCATTGCCATGAAAGACTATTTTCCCAGTTACCGAGTTGATGTTGTAGTGCCAGCTCGGTTTGCAGCGGCTTGATTTGATATAAAGGCTCATTGCCTTCATCTCGCTCACCACGGGTCAAATTTACTTTGCCTAACACTTGCCATTTACCTGTGCTGGTTTCAGCAAACTGATAGAGCGCATTAAAGCGTGCACCATAGAGATTGGCATCTAAGTTAGTGAATTGAAGAATATTGCGTTTGCCATCAGCTGAGCTAGTGCGATTGAAGCTACCAATCACTTCGGCATCGATATAGTCAGTCACAGTTGTGTACCAAGCTGTGGTCGAGACTTGCCAGCTATCACCGTTATATTTGTAGGCTGCGCTCAGGGTGTGGGCGGTTTCTGGCTTTAGATCTGGATTACCCACATAACCATTACCATCACCATACCAACCTATCATAGTGGTTGCCATAGTGCCGCGGCCCCAGCTGTAACGCTCGTACAGATTGGGGGCTCGATTCTTGCGGGCAAGGCCAAACTCAAGTTGTTGATTGGCCGATAATTGATAGCGCGCCAGTAAAGTGGCGTCGATCAGATCATCATTACGCTCTCTGTCCATCTCGTTAAAGGCCTGCGCCGCAGCGGCATCCATATTCGGCATGCCCATCATTGGCATGTCACTATAAGCTTGGACTTCACCAGTATTGGTGGTGACATACTCAAAGCGAACACCCGCCGATAACCACCAGCTAGGGCTCAAATCTTGCTGCCATTCGCCATAAACGGCGGCGCGGCGGCGTTCACCATCGTTGATGTTAATGTAGTCATTCGGCGCCATCATAGTGCCTGGCACTGCAGGCCACACATCGTCGAGCTGGTAGCTATAGAATTCTTGGCCGACCAGTAAGGTGCTGTCATCGCCCATTGGCAAGCGCCAGTGCAGTTGATAGCTGTAGTCGTCACCTTCAGTGTTCATCGGCATCTTGCCGGTTTTTTCTGGGGTGAAAAAGCCCATCTCGTGCTTCACGCTGTGCCAATTGAATTGGGCGCTGAACTCGCCGTCATCGTCGAGTTTAAGTTGATAACGGGCGAGGGCACCGTAACTCTTGTTATCTGTCATATCCATGTATTGGTTAGCAAAACCTTGAAATGGAATATTCTGATGGGTCAGTTTGATGGCAACTTCCTGAGTCTCATCGCGCCATGCGGCGGTCAATGCATGGTTTTGTGCGCGGTACAGAGTATCTATGACTTTATCGCCATTGCCATCTTTATAGCTGTTGGCATCTTCATAGGCGCCTTGATAGCTTAGGCTGATATTTTTGCTGGCAACTGTGGCATTGGTGCCCAGTAGCAAGGTATCGCTCACGCTGCGGTATCCCGTTGAGATATCGCCGCTATTCCACTCGATGCTATCGCTTTCACCAAATTTAGGATTAAGGCTGCTGACCTTGATTACACCGGCGATATTGTCGCCACCGGCACTGACGGGCGATACGCCCGCAATGACTTCGGCTGTAGTGATTTGATTGGCGGAAATATAGGACAGCGGTGGATTCATTTGATTGGCGCAGGAAGCGGTAATGTCCGCACCATCAACTAACACTTTAATGCGATCGCCCATCATGCCATTGAGAATAGGCAGAGCTGATACGCCACCCGCTTCGGAGAAATCTACTCCTTGTCCTTTCAGCAGGTTTTCAGCCGAACCTAGCGTGTTGCGGTTTTCGGTCTGTTGGCCGTGGACTTCTAAGCGTTCAATATTGGCTAATTCGCTGTCATCGGCCATTGCCTGTGGCGCTAGCGATAAGCCCATGGCGATTGCGAGGGATGAGGAAATTACTGAAGTTTTAAACGGGTGAGATAAATACGCAGAATTTGCAGCCATCTTATTGTCTTCCATTCACTTGGATTAATTGCGCTGCATTATAAAGAGCATCTAAGAGTGACAGGTGCGGCATATTGTCGCAGAGGGCAACAAAGCGGGTTAAAAACAGAATTGAGCTTGAGCGGAAGGTAAATTCCTCGCACTTGAATCACTTAGGCCATGATTTTCTTTGACTCTTTAAACATTGTGCTCATCAATCATCGATAAGCGTATCAATGGAACCTGCTTTATCGGCCGTTAGAGTTGGGGTGAGTTTTTAAGACTTGAGCTAACCAAAATACTTGCTATACAGCCGCTGAGTTTCGCCTTGGGAATCCATGGCAGCGAGTGCTTTGGCAAACTGGAAAGCTTTAGAATCAGGCGCTAACATTGTGGGATTATTGTCTGGGCTGATGGGGTTATCGGCGCGATAGTTAGGGTTGTGCCTACCGCGGTAGTGACGGCTTTTTTTCGAGAAGCCGAGGTACATTTCCTGCGCAGATTGGCAGCATTTATAGTGGAGTTTGAACTGAGTGGGGTCGCGATCGTTAAGGTAATAATGCAGTGTGGTTTGATCGTAGATGAAAAAATCCCCTTGGTTTGAAAGCAAATAATCCAAGGCTTTAGACACATTGAGTTCAGGCGGTTTACGTACTTGTATTTTGTCCGGCAGGCCGCCAAAGTCGTAACTGCCGGGGGCGATTAAGAGGGTCATCTTGTTGTTGACTAACTGCTCAATCGAGCGAATATCGGCGGCGCCCGCACGGCTAATGCCTATGGCGCGTTCCGAAAGTCCATTAGGGATAAAGTGCGCGTATTTAGCCCGATCTTCGGTGAAGTTAAGCCCGGGATAAAAGTCGATATTGCCGAGTTTGAGATCCCGCAGTATGCGTAATTTAGGTGCGCGCACCACATTGAGTTTGCAGCCAATCTTGTCCGCTGCCGCTTGGTAAAGGTCGTGATAAAATCCCGTGTTATTGGGCTCATCTCCAATAAAAGGTAAGCGTTCGCTGGTGCGATACCCCATGGTAATCACACAGGCGTCTGAACTGGAAAAGGCATTGGCGAGCGGAGCTTGAAGTGTCATCAGCAAAAGCAGTGCGCCGAGCCAAGGTTGAGCGACTAACGTGGATTTCAAATTGATCTCCTTATCTGTCGATTACAAAGTGTAACCTGAGTGCCAATAAAGGTTATGGCAAAATCCGTAAACTAAATCTTAAAATTCATTAACTAAATCTTATTGATTATTAAGCTAATATATTATTTTTGTTTGAATAATCTATCATACTTTCCTACTAGTCAACGCCATTTTTTATGTTGGAGTGCACAAACTCTGTACATCTGATTTGATTGCGTTATAGTTTGCGCTGTTAGGCCATGGGCTTAACTTTCATTAAGCAGTGAGGCATAAAATGACTAAACAAAAACCGCAAAATATGACCTTAGAACACGAAAGTGGCCGAGGCACCATTACCGACAACGCACTTAAAGCGTTAGTGACGAGTCCCTTGTTTAGGACCCGCACCGAGAAAGCGAAAAAGGGCAAAGGGTCATATGACCGTAAGGCACAAAACCGAAAGGGGCATCAGCACAAGGGCGATGTCCCTTTTGACTTTCTACGTCTGAGCTTTTGTTAATCTGTTGCTTTCCCTGCTTTAGCCCACTTGCTTTAATCCCTCGCTAATCCTGCCAATTCACGCTCTTCCGCCTGCCTTTACGCCAATCTTTACGTTTAAATCAGCCTTATCATTGATACTCCTTGTTGGAGGTTAATTGTACTTTCGCCCTGAGCGAGTATGGTGAATGCTTAGAGGGTTTTAGCGAAGGAGATGCGCATGGCACAGCAATATCGAATCGAACACGACACTATGGGTGAGGTACAAGTCCCCGCAGACTGTTATTGGGGGGCGCAGACCGAGCGTTCACGGCAGCACTTTCGTATCGGTGTCGAAGCGTCAATGCCGATTGAAGTGATCCATGCATTTGGTTATCTCAAAAAGGCCGCCGCCATCACCAATCAACAACTTGGCACTGTGACTCAAGCTAAAGCCCAACTGATTGCCCAAGTGTGCGATGAGCTGATAGCAGGCGAACTCGATACGCAATTTCCCTTGGTGATTTGGCAAACGGGCTCGGGCACGCAAACCAATATGAACGTCAATGAAGTGATCGCCTATCGCGGCCATGTGCTCTCTGGCGGGCAACTCACGGATACGGTTAAATGTTTGCATCCTAATGATGATGTGAATCGCTCGCAATCTTCCAACGATACCTTTCCCACCGCCATGCACATTGCCGCCTATCGCCAAGCCGTTGAGCTGGTTTTGCCCAGCATGAAGTTATTGCAGCAGAGCTTGCAGCACAAGGCCAAGGAATTTGCGCACCTAGTTAAAATCGGCCGCACGCATTTTATGGATGCGACACCGTTAACCTTAGGCCAAGAGTTTTCGGGTTACGCCGCGCAATTACGTCATGGTATCGAAGGCATTGAGCACAGTCTCAAGCGGGTGGCCGAGTTAGCCTTAGGTGCGACCGCCGTGGGCACTGGGCTGAATACGCATAAGGATTACGCCGTTAAGGTGGCGGACAATATCGCAAAGCTCACAGGCTTGCCCTTAGTGACTGCGCCGAATAAGTTTGCCGCCCTTGCTGCCCACGATGAATTAGTCGCCCTGTCGGCGGCCTATAAAGTCGCGGCGGTAGGTTTAATGAAGATCGCAAATGATATTAGGATGTTAGGTTCTGGCCCGCGCTGCGGCATCGCTGAGTTATTCCTGCCTGAAAATGAACCGGGTTCGTCCATCATGCCGGGAAAAGTCAACCCGACTCAGGTTGAGGCCATGACTATGGTGTGCGCGCAAGTCATGGGCAATGATGTCGCCGTTAGCATTGGCGGCAGCAATGGTCAGTTTGAGCTCAATGTATTTAAGCCAATGATTATCGCCAATGTGCTGCAATCGGGGCGCTTATTGGGGGATGCTTGTCAGTCGTTTAATGACCATTGCGTGGTCGGCATAGTGGCAAATGAACCACAGATTGCTAAGCATGTGGAAAACTCACTCATGCTAGTGACGGCGCTGAATCAACATATCGGTTATGAAAAGGCCGCTAAGATCGCCAAAAAAGCCCATAGCGAACACAAGACACTGCGCCAAGCGGCATTAGAACTTGAGTTTGTCACGGCAGAAGAGTTCGAGCTTTGGGTCGATGCCAATAAGATGTTAGGGCCAGATGCTTAATTCATAACGTCTCAGACTAGCCGTTGATAAATAAGCGAAAGAAATAGTGAGATGAAACAGTGGAGTAAGGAAGCTGAAGCATTCGCAGTGTTAATGTTTACGGTGCATCGAATGATATAAAAATAAAAAGCGAACCAGAGGTTCGCTTTTTGATTCATAGCCTGACCTGTATCAGAACGGCTTAGTCTTGGGTGTCAGCATCTACCACTTCAGCCCACAGATCGTGTTCATCTGAATGGGTGATGCGAGCACGAACCAACATACCAGGTTCCAACTCAGTTTCACCATTGATAAACACCATACCGTCGATTTCAGGTGCATCGGCGAAGCTGCGGCCAATGGCGCCTTCTTCGTCTACATCGTCAATCAGAATATCTAAAGTACGGCCAACGAAACGGGCTAAACGCTCGGCGCTGATCTCGGCTTGGACTTCCATAAATCTGTGGTATCTGTCTTCTTTCACTTCTTCGCTGATAAGCTCGGCGATGGTGTTGGCGACAGCGCCATCCACTTCTGAATACTTAAAGCAACCGACGCGATCGAGGCGGGCTTCTTTTAAGAAATCGAGCAGGATTTGGAAATCCTCTTCGGTTTCACCTGGGAAGCCGACGATAAAGGTCGAGCGGATCACTAGATCGGGGCAGATTTCACGCCAGCGTTGAATCGCTTCTAACTGACGGTCAACACGGCCTGGACGCTTCATCATCTTCAGGATGCGTGGGCTTGCATGCTGCATTGGAATATCCAAATATGGCAGAATTAAACCTTCGGCCATCAGCGGAATCAAATCGTCAACCCATGGATATGGGTAGATATAATGCAGACGCACCCAAGCGCCCATTTTACCCAGTTGGCGCGCTAGGCTAGTAATGTCTTGCTTGACTGGCATACCGTTCCAAAAATCGGTACGACCGCCTTTGTCTTTGCCGTAGGCCGAGGTGTCTTGGCTCACGACTAGAATTTCTTGTACGCCTGATTCAACTAGACGCTTGGCTTCATCTAAGATGCTGCCCGCTGGGCGGCTGTCGAGATCGCCACGTAGTGAAGGAATAATGCAGAAAGTACAACGGTTGTCGCAACCTTCTGAAATCTTTAAATAAGCGTAATGCTTAGGCGTTAACTTAACCCCAGTTTGTGGGATTAATGATGTGAAAGGGTTGTGTTCTGGCTTAGGCACATATTTGTGAACGTGCTTCAACACCGCTTCGTAGCTGTGTGGGCCAGTGATTTCTAACACATCTGGGTGCACTTCGCGGATTTGGTTTTCTTTGGCGCCAAGGCAGCCAGTTACGATCACTTTGCCGTTTTCTTCTAAGGCTTCACGCACAGCATCCAGAGATTCTTCAACCGCAGCATCGATAAAGCCGCAGGTGTTGACGATAACTAAGTCGGCATTGTCGTAGCTGTTAGTCACTTCGTAGCCGTCGATGCGTAACTGAGTCAGAATACGCTCTGAATCCACGAGGTTTTTTGGGCAGCCCAAAGACACGAAACCGATGCGATTCCCAGTGGTAACAGCATTAGTGCTGGTGGCTTCTAATGTTTTTACTGGGATATCAAGCGTGGTCGTTTGCTTGGGTTTAAAAGTTTCAACTGTCATGGTTTCTCGCTGAGGTTAGAGCAGCCTTAAAAAAGATGGCGGATTATACCTGAAGTGGTTAAAAGGTACAGTAGCTTTGGCTGAAAAGTGTACAACTGGGGCGCTGAATATGCCAGTTAACCCTAAGGCCTATTTTGGGTGTGGATATAGATATATCCGCTAGAGATCCGCAGTCGAACTCATAGGGATAAAAAGAGCTAAATATTTTTCAGAAAAATTAACCCTTTTTAAAATCCGCCGCGTTTATAGGGAGCAAGAGACAGTTTGTTGATGCTGTTACATATTGGTACAGGTATTGGCACTTTTTACTGATAGCCTAAGCGCTAAATAAGCGACACAGTCGTGTTAGCCGTCTCGTTTGAATATGCGTTCTATTTGAAGTGGTTTAGCTATAAGCACATTATTTTGGAGTAAGTTATGAAAAATTCTCTTTTAGCGGTATTGGTAGCGGGTGGTCTTTTTTCGAGTACGTTTATGGCGCCAGCAGTGCTCGCCGCTGAGGTCGATTTCCCCCACATTGAAACCATGGGTGTGAGCCAAATCCAAGTCGAGCCCGATATGGCGGATGTGAATGTGGAAGTGGCCGTGACCGAAAAAACCGCTAAAGCCGCCAAGGATAATTCCGATGCCGCCGTGGCTAAGTTTATCGCCCGTCTCACCGCAGCGGGAGTGACTAAAGACCAGATCCAGAGCGCGAATTTAAATCTTCAACCGCAATACGTGTATGTGCAGGATAAAGCGCCAGAGCTGACGGGGTACACCGCCAGTCGCCAAATTACCGTGACGGTAACAGACTTAAGCCGCTTAAATGCTATTTTAGATTCAGCCTTGGAAGAGGGCATGAATCGAGTGAATAACATCGCCCTTAAGTCGAGCAAAGAAGCTGAATACGTCGCCAAGGCACGCCAAGCCGCGATTGTTGATGCCAAACAAAAAGCCGAGTCTTTGGCTAAAGGCTTTGGGGAGAACCTAGGTAAGATCTGGCAGATCCGTTATTACGATCAACGCCCCGTGCAACCTGTCATGTTACGCATGAGCGCCAAAGCCGATGCCATGGGCGCCGCCGAGAGCTATCAGTACGGTCAAGTGAGCATAGAAGATAGAGTCGAAGTGATTTATAAGTTGAAGTAACAAGTGTTGAAGAATAGGAAAGGGCAGACTTAAATCGAGTCTGCCCTTTTTATTAGGATCTGAAATTAGCGTTACATCTTCCAGCTCACAGTCGCACTATAGTTGGCTGGTGCGCCGTAGAAACCTTGGGCCCAGTATAAGCTGTTGAGGTATTTCTCGTCGGTGATGTTGTTGGCGTTAACGGTCAGGCTAACGTTGTCGGTAAATGCATAACGCGCCATCAAATCGACAACGGCATAGGCATCTTGTTTTGTGATAATAGGGTCACCCGCATTGGCAAAACTATCAGCGACTACGTCATCTTGTGTGCGAGAGATATCATCCTGCCAGCGCATGTTAACACCAAAGCTTAAACCTTCGAGCTGCTCAAATTCATAGACAGCGCTTAACTTAAATAACTTACTTGGCGTGTATTCTTTTACCAGTTTGGCAACATCATCGCGGCCATTAATGTTGAAGTCGGTATAACCTAAGCTCACTTGTAAGCCCGGATAAACTTCCCCCGCGATATCCAATTCGTAACCTTTGCTATTGATCCCATCACCAGCAATAAAAATCGTGTTATCAGGATTGCTGTTGAGTGGAACAGCCAAGTTCACTTGTTCTACATCGAAGTAGGCGAGGCTGGCGATTAACTTACCATCAAATAATTCGCTCTTTAAACCGACCTCACGGCTTTCGCCTGTCACTGGGTCAATCAATTGATTGTTAATGTCTCTTTTAATTTGTGCGAGGAAGGTTTCGGTATAGCTAGCGTAGGCGACCAGTTCGGGCATAAAACGATAGACAAGCCCTAGGTAAGGGATGAAATCTTGTGCATCGGTATCCCGTGATTCACCGTAGGACTCACCTTCTGCTTCCCATTGGTTAAAGCGGCCACCAGCAATTAAGTGCATGTCTTCAAACAAATTAAATCGTCCAGTGAAATAAGCGGCTTTTTGGGTTGAGTTAACATCGCTCCCCAATGGACTGTCGGCAAAGGTGGGATAGGGCGTATTGCCCTCCCACGTATTGAGGTCTGGCATGGCAGGGAAACCATTGCCTGTGGTGTAGTCGTAGAGTGAGTGTTCTTGTTTGTCTGAAGTCGAGTAGTTAAGGCCAAAAACTAACTGGTGATCACGGCCAAACAGATTGATATCGCCCTTAACGTACACATCGGCCAAATCGCTGCTTTCTGTTGCATCATATTCACTGCCGTAACCGGTTAGACCTAGCTCTGTGGTTTTATCTGGTGTGCCATAAACATAAAAAAGCTGGGTGTCTTCATCGGTTGATTTATGCGAGTAAGTCGCACGTAGGTGCCAGTCATCGTTAAAGTAATGACTTAGCTCAACCACAGTATTGTGCTTCTCAACTAGCCATGATGACCAATTGGCCGAGGTGCTAGTAGAGCGATCATAATTGGTCGCGCTACCGTCGGTATAATACAGCGGCAGTGCACCCCATAGGCCCCCATCTGTGTCATTTTTAATGTAAGCATGGCTGAGTGAAAGAGTGGTGTTATCGGATAATTGTGCCTCAAGCATGGCATACAAGACATTCTTGTCTTGTTGGTAGCGATCAAGATAGGAGTCTTGAACTTGCTTCACCGCCACCGCTCTGGCCGCGACTTTTTCGCCCAGATTCACAGTGCCATCGAGTTCAAGGCGAGCATTGTCAAAACTGCCGTAGCTGGCATTAATATTAAGTTGATTGTCTGCCGTTGGGCGCTTACGAATAAAGTTTACCGTGGCAGAGGGATTGCCTACTCCTGTCATTAAACCATTGGCGCCGCGGATCACTTCGACGCGGTCATAAATGGCGGTATCTTCGTCAGAATGGTTACTGCCGGAACTTAATGGTAGGCCGATACCATCAATCTGGAAATTAGTGATATCAAAGCCGCGGGCCGTGTAATAAGTACGGTCAGTCTCGATACGTTCAACATTGACACCCGTCGCTGTATCTAAAACCGTGTTGATATTAGTGAGTTGGAAGTCGCTCATTTGCGCGCTGGTAATTACAGAGACAGATTGCGGAATATCACTGATTGGCAATTCTAATTTTGAAGCACCACTGGCTGTACTGGCGTTGTAACCTGCAATATAACTGCCTTTGATTTCTATTTTTTCAATTTTTTCATCGACATTTTCATTGGGAGCGGCCTCATCGGCATAGCTTGGCATAGCAGTCGATAGTGCAATGATTATTGCTGAATAGAGTGTGGACAAGCGCAGTGTGTTCATCATTAAGCCTGATATTTTGGGGATGGGATGGAAAAGTGAGCACAATATAACGTAAGCGTACGGTTAAGTTAATGATATTCGTTATCATTTACATTTGTTAAATTTTGCAGGCTAAATTCGTGAATACTACTTAAGCCTGATTTACCTTGTGGTCTGCGTGGATGAGGTAAGTGCTCATGATGAAATGCCAACACCTTGTGGTGAAAGATTTTATTAACATGATGCACAGTAAAAACTGGCAAATTTAGCCATTTATCCTCACATTAGTAAGGTGATGTTAAGGAGGCCGTTTATGGATTTTCCCGCTCAAATAAAGCAACAAACTTGCATGGATTGCTTAAGTGGTAAGTCATTAGGATTTGAAATTCGAATGGCATTTCAACCTATCATTCATTGGCCTAGTCGTGAGATCCACGGGTATGAGGCCCTTGTCCGTGGGCCCAATGGAGAGGGCGCTGGATGGGTGTTTGAGCGGATTAACGAAAGCAACAAATACTATTTCGATCAGGCCTGCCGAGTTAAAGCGATAGAAACCGCCTCCAAACTGGGACTCGATAAGATGCTCAGTATCAACTTTTTACCTAACGCCGTGTATAACCCTGAGACTTGTATCCGCGCGACGATTGAAGCTGCCGACATGTATGGGTTTGATATCCACAAAATCATGTTTGAAGTGACTGAGGGCGAGCAAATTGTCGACCGAGCGAAATTGGTCCGTATCTTCGAGAGCTATGCTAAACGTGGTTTTATCACCGCAATCGATGATTTTGGCAGTGGTTTTGCTGATTTAAGTTGGTTGGATGCCCTGCGCCCTCAAGTATTAAAACTCGATATGACCTTGATCCGTGATATCGATGTCGATAAAGAAAAACAGCTGGCGGTGGATGAAATACTGCGTATTTGTCTAGAACTTAATACAAGAGTTTTGGCCGAAGGCGTTGAGAGCGAAGCCGAACTGAATTATCTCGCTGGAATCGGGATTGAGTATTTTCAGGGTTATTACTTTGCTAAACCTAAGCTCGAACATTTAAGCACCTTCGAAGAGCTGAACTTTCATGCACCATAGCTGCGCTCGTTCGACGTCTTAAACTATCTGGTTATTCTTCTGCTTTGTGCGTTTACCATCGAATCTAAAATATTTAATTAACAGACACTTGCCTGCACGTTAAGTGCGGTGAGTGTGTCTGTGCCTGGTCAGTAAAAACGACAAACGCGATGATGGCTTAGTTTAAATTGGGGCGGATATTTGAATCGTTGCTCTTACCCTTGCGGAGTTAGCGCCGCGAAAAGGTGGTGATATCGACACATCTGACTAAGCTTACTGACTCAAACAAAGGAGGTGTTATGAAACAATTTACAGTTTTAACCCTATTAGTATCTTGTTCCTTACTGCTAGCTAGCCCAGTATTTGCCCACGGTGAAATCGGTGAACCCTCGGATGGCGCCAAGGGAATGGCGGGTGCCATGGGCACCATAGAATTTAAACCCTCAGATTGGCAAGAGAATAAACAGAGCTGGTGGAAGGACAGTGATGGTGTTGCGCCCGGTGTTGTCGGTTGCCATGTCGGTACCGATGCACAAGGTGTGCCTAATGGCAGAATGTTTGGTGAGGCGTGTTTGCCCGATGGCTTGTTAGTCGAATCCAATCCCGGCAAAGATGTGATACACGGTCACAGTGACGACTTAGGTCATCCTGATACCTTTGACTGTAATGCTTGGTGTGTTGGCGAAGGTAAAACTGCGGGAATGTGTGAAGTGGCCGCTGCGCCACCTTGCGAGCAATCCGCAAGATGCGCCTGCAAGTAGTTAATCGCGAGTGTGAGCTCGATGTGTGTTGTGAGTTCACTGCGATTTCATTTCTTTGGCTAACATATTCTTCTGCTGGTGATTATCGCGCTTAGCGCCTCTCCTACCCAACATACTTATTTGAATCCTTGAGTGCACAATTGGCCGCTTTAGCTTTAGCCGTACTTAGCTTTGGGGCAATTGTTTGTTTCTGATATCGGCTAACTGATATATCATGCGCCACCTAAAATTGCCCTTGTTACCTATTCGCTACTATGTCTTCCAACGCGCTCTATACCGATTTATCCGGCTATTACGATTTAATGTGTTCCGATATTAACTACCAGCAACAGAGTGCGAGCATTCATCGTCTGCATCAGTTCCTTGGCAATAACGGTAAACAACACCTTGATTTAGCTTGTGGTACGGGTCCGCATGTGCGGCATTTTATCGATCTTGGTTATCAATGCAGTGGCCTCGATATCAATCAGCCCATGCTCGACATGGCCATGCGCCGTTGTCCCGAAGCCCAGTTTAACCTCCAAGATATGACAGCTTTTTATTTAGAAGAGCGCGTCGACTTGATTACCTGTTTTTTATATTCCATCCATTACAGTGCTTGTATCGAACGGCTTAAAAGCTGTATCGCCAGCGTGCACAGTGCGCTCAATGACGGCGGACTGTTTTGTTTTAACACGGTCGATAAACACAGAATTGATAACACTGCCTCGGTTAAGCATTTTGCCGAGTTTGATGGTAGTCATTTCGCCTTCGAATCCGGCTGGCATTACAGTGGTCAAGGCGAGAAACAGTCCTTAAAGTTGAGTATTGCCAAAAGCAGTCTGCCGTTTACTGAGGTGTCAGCTTCGCCTTTACCAGTCTCTGACATGAAAGGTTTAGGCTCGCTGGAAGCGGGGTTGCAGGCCGCAGGTTTGCAGGAAGTCGGCTTGCAAGAACTACACAGCATTGAGCAATGGCAAGATCAACATGCCATGGTCGCGACTAGCTTCACAGAACTGCAGGAACTGTTAGCCCCCTATTTTGAAGTACATGTTTTCGAACATGATTATGAAAGAATCGTCCCGTGGGATTTAGCATCCGGCAACGCGCTGTTTGTCTGCGTGAAGATTTGACCTTGGGTTGAAGGTGTAACAACTTTCTTTACTTCCATCAGCCTTCTTTAGCATATTTAGACTGTTGATAGTTTCTTTATAAAATCAAAATCAAAACCAAAACCAAAGTCAAAATCAAGGTCGTGGGGCTTCACCCCACACCCGACAAAAAGGGGAAAAACGCCTGTTCTCCTTTTGGCTTATTTGTAAAATATGGCCAGCATTCTCAACGGATTTGAAAGCCCTTTGGCTCATAGCTAAAGGGCTATGGCTTTCGAAGTCCTCGCTTTACATCCATGTAAAATACTCCTGTTCGGCAATCCTCGTCTCGCTCACAAGCCAGAAAAACACTGATTTTTATTTATCTTGTGGCAACTCTGAGGGAAGGTGTATTTCTGGGTGATAAGTACTGATGTTTAAATATGTTAGATATAAAAGCCCTATTTGTCCGATCATTTTTTTCCCTTAAGCAAACCGCATTTAAACTAGCCAAAAGCGGGATTGGATCACGAAATCAAACCATCGCCAATGAAAGGGACAAAAGTCCGTTTCTCGGCATTGATTATTGGGTATTTTCATCATATCGATGTTTAACGGATAAAAAGGATCCCTATATGGACATTATTTCATGGTTTAGTATCAATAATACCTTTGTTAATATTCCTCTGGGCAGTGGCTATGCCATGTCATGGATTGAAATGGTTGGCACTGTATTTGGTTTATTGTGTATTTGGTGTGCAAGCAAAGAGAAAACGATTAACTATTTTTTTGGTTTAATTAATGTGACTTTGTTTGCAATCATCTTTTACCAAATCCAACTATATGGATTATTAATTCTGCAATTATTCTTTTTTGTCGCCAATATCTACGGTTGGTATGCGTGGACTCGTCCCAATACTATTGATGGCGAGTCACTACAAGTGCGTTGGCTATCTAAACAAAAACTGCTGATTACTGGCGTGGTCAGTATTGTCGCTATTTGTTTGATGACTATCTTCATTGACCCTTTCTTTGCAGCGTTAGCTAAAATCGCCACTAACACACTCAACGCCTTCGGAAATAATATCGTCCTTAAACCTTTAGATCCTGATGCCTTCCCGTTTTGGGATGCCACAATGACTGTATTGTCAGTGGTCGCGCAAATTCTCATGACCCGCAAGTATGTTGAAAACTGGATTCTGTGGGTTGTGATAAACGTGATTAGTGTTGGTGTGTATGCTGCGCAAGGGGTTTACGCCATGTCTATCGAATACGCAATTCTGCTGTTCATCGCATTGAATGGCACGCGAGTATGGATGGCAACTGCAAAGTCTAACCAAGCCAAATCCTCAAAGCAGGCGGTGCTATGAACCTACAACCACACATTGCCGTCAGTGCTGACGATATAGCTTCTAGAGTGATTGTGTGTGGTGATCCTGCTCGTGCAGCGCGTATCGCGGGTTGGTGTGAAAACGGAAAACAAGTTGCCAGTAATCGTGAGTTTCAGTTATTTAATGCACGATTTAACGGTATAGATGTCACGATTTGTAGTACAGGCATAGGCGCTGCTTCAATGCTGATCGCATTAGAGGAGCTTAAACAGTGCGGAGTTACTACCATCATTCGTGTTGGATCTGCAGGAGCGTTGCAACACAATATTGGCCTAGGAGAATTGATTATTGCCGAAGGGGCTGTTCGTGACGAAGGGGGCTCCTTGAGCTATCTTCCAGCATCCTACCCTGCTGTAGCCGATCATGCCTTAGTTGCGGCCTTACTTAGTGCAGCTAAGCAACTTCAAAGTAAATATTACTTAGGCTTAGTGCGTTCCCATGACAGTTTTTATACCGACCAAGAGACGGAAATTTGTGAGTTTTGGCACCAGCGTGGTGTACTCGCTGCTGACATGGAAACTTCTGCGCTGTTAACGGTCGGGCGTTTCCGTGGTTTACAAGTTGCATCCATTCTTAACAACGTTGTTCTATTTGAGCAGGAAGTTAAAGAAGGTATTGGTCAGTTTAAACAAGTTAACGGCAGTATGATTGAGGGCGAAAAGCGTTCAGCAATGATTGCGTTGCAAGCGCTAACAAGCCATAGGAGTTAACTTCAACAATCGTAGTCAATGGCGCGCTACTCTATCGATGGAATCTATTTTATGTGCCTCGAATGAGTGGACGCGTTATTGCTGCGGCATGTAAAGTGATGCCATCACAATGATTGGTCACAACAAATGCAGATCGAGCCAAACCCTAATACTCGCTTTTATCCATTCCTTAAAGCACACAGTGAGCAATTTCGGCAGAAATTAATGCACTGTGCAGTCGCTACTCGTCATCTCATCAAAGGTTCTGCTCTGCTAACCCAAGGGCAAGTTGTAGACCATTTATACCTAGTGCCTCACGGCCGAGTCTCTATGAATATTACTGTCGCTAGTGGTAAGCGTTTTCAGCTTGGTGAGGTGCAGTGTACTGAACAAATCTTTGGTGAAATGGAGTTTTTAAATCAAAATCTTTGTCAGTGGAGTGTAGTCGCTGAACAAGATATTGATGTAACGGCTATTTCCGTGGCAAAACTCACGAGATCTTTACAGGCTCATCCTGAAATGGCGATGTTTTTTGCCAGTGCTTTAGCTGATGATTATCAAGACTCCATGGATATTTATACCCAACGATTATTACGGCCCATAGTGTATAACATTGCATATGATCTATGGATACGAGATAGCAATACAGTTGTCCTTGGCGGTTTTGCTAAAATTGACCCAGAAGCTGAACGTTTTGGTACTATTAGCCGTGTTTATCGACGAGCAGTGAAAGAGTTAGTTCTTCGTGGTTTAGTCCGCAAACAAGGGGCATATTTGGAAATTGTAGATCGCCAAGGTTTAAAAGCATTTCTTGATGACAGTAGCCATAATGATTTGTAGTCAGATTATATGTGCCTGTGAGTGTGGTAAAACGGATTTATATTGGGTAAATAACTTAAACCTTATTTTGGGAGTTTTGGCTTTCTATTCTCTTTTCATACTTTTGTGATGATGGCTGGCGGCTGATTTCGTGCTTCAATGTACGGTAAAGCGAACGCTATTATTGATGGAATGACTGGCAGCATGGAGAGTTGATATGAAGCAACTAGCAGAGAACCTGTGGATTTTTGATGGTGAAGCCGTACCATTTTTTACCTTGCCCTATACCACACGGATGACAGTGATCCGTTTGAATAATGGCGCTTTGTGGGTGCATAGCCCAATTAAACTCACCTCTGAACTTCAAGCACTGGTCGAAGCGTTAGGCGAAGTTCGTTATCTTATTGCGCCTAACCACTTGCACCACCTATTTTTAAATGACTGGCAGCAACGTTATCCGCAGGCCCAAAGCTTTGGCACTGCGGAAGTTCAAACAAAGCGGCCAGATCTTCACTTTGATGGGCTGTTCACCGCTCAATTTCATGCCATGTGGGCGACTGATATTGACCAACTTTTATTTACGGGCTCTCATTTTATGCAGGAATGTGTGTTCCTTCATAAAGCATCGCATACTTTGATTGTGACGGATCTTATCGAAAACTTTTCACCCGAATCTTTTAATGCCTTGCAGCGGTTATTGGCTCGCGGAGCGGGAATACTCGCTCCAAACGGTAAAATGCCCTTAGATTGGCGCTTAAGTTTTATGTTTGCTAAGACACAAGCGCGCAGTCATATTGATAAAATATTAGCTTGGGAGCCAAAAGCCATCATCATGGCCCATGGTCTTATTATCGAGAATGATGCAACGGCATTTTTGGAAAAATCATTTTCTTGGGTAAAGGGGGAAGAATAGTTTTATGATATTTTCCCAATATCATTTTAACGATTAAGTCGTTATATATTATTAACGAATGAAAGACGGATATTTTATCGCTCAGGAATTACTATTTTCAACTTTATTAAAATTAACCTGTGCAGCATGAATGATAACTAACTTGTGATATGTAGTAAGTTGGTTTAATGTTACTGGCTTGTGGGTTTATTTGTTGTCTATGAAATAGTTACAATGTAATAGGCAATAAATACATTCGTCAGAGTGAGGATAACTAATAGCGATTGATATATAAGCGATTTTAGCTGTTTATTTTAACTGTTTATTCCTTGCTTTATATTTTTCACTTAATATAATGCATTGATATCCATGTTGTTTTTTAATTTTATAAAATTATTCTGCTTTGATTTAGCAAGTATGGCATTACTTTTGTAATGTACTTAGCGTATTTAAATAATTAACTAGGAGTACATTATGAAAAATACCATTCTTACTTTGGCCGCCATTATTTCTTTAGCATCGGTTAGTGCTTACTCTCAGGCGCAGAGCATGGAAAATAATGACACCACAGAAAATGGCATTTATGTTGGTGCTAACTATGGTTATTTAAAAGTCGATGGCAAGGATGACTTTGACGACGATAGCGATGTTATTCAAGGGCTTGTTGGTTATCGCTTCAACCAATATTTAGCTATCGAAGGCGGATACGTCAACTTCGGTGATTATGGTAATAGCCTTTCTAATGCAGAAACAGATGGTTATACCGCTGCGCTAAAAGTCTCATATCCCATTGTCGATCGCGTTGAGTTGTACGCTAAAGGCGGGCAACTATGGTATTCCACAGATTATGATGTGTTAGGTTTTTCTGGAAATAAAGATGATGAAGGTGTGTTCGCCGGTGCTGGTGTCGCATTTAAAGTTACAGATCGATTCTTAATTAATGTCGAGTACACTTGGTATGATGCAGGAATTACCGTTGAGAATTTTAGTAACGGCGCAGATACAGACACAGACTTTAAACAAGCGAGTTTAGGTGTTGAATATCGATTCTAATTATTTGTAGTTGATATTTATAATTTAAATATTAATTATTTAGGTGTGCCACGCTAAGTGTCACACCTTTTTTATATGATTAATATGTCTTTCATAGTTTTTTTAAAGCAAAGTCAAAATCAAGGTCGTGGGGCTTCACCCCACACCCGACCAAGGAGGACTGCTCGTCCTATCCTCCTTGGATGCTCCATGACGCCCCAACGGAGTTGAAAGCCCCTTGGGCTCATCGACAAATTTGCTACCGCTTCCGAAGGATGCGTCCCTGCACCTGCGAAAGCTAACT
>NZ_JAUOEV010000037.1:0-22140 GCF_031932135.1 Shewanella vaxholmensis | reverse complement strand
AGTTCACAGCCTCACAGTCATCTCAATCCAAGGCGCATTGACGCGGAAATGGTTATTCCCTTTTAAGTCAATGGAACACGGGAGTGGGATGCCGAAGGGCGGCTAACTGTTAACGGCATGGCAACGCGCTTTATACTGCGTTTAAGGCTTTCGACAGAGCACCACTATGCCTTCACTTCGCCTTGTCTAAAGCGCGTTGAACTCCCGCTGAATGAACAGATAATTAATACGATTGGTATTAATCCTGCGAATAGCTAAGAGCCTAAGGTCTACCTCGGGTAGCACTGTGGTTTATCTTTCAAGATAGCCGCTCCACAACAAACCGTATTGAGCCTCTAGCACCGCTTTGTGTTGGTATCAAGGGGACATCTAAGTTATCAAAATGGATGATTTAATTTGTTAGATTGACCCCATTTCTCTTCTTCAATTAATGCCTTCAGAACGACATGCCTTTCTATACTCATTCAGAATCAAATAGCAGTGACTTGGATTGTTAAAACTGCATACTTTTTCACTTGGTTTATTCCTATGTCCGTTGTCTTTAACTTAGAAATCATTTTTTAGCCTAGGACATCATTTCGACTTAAATCCAGCATAGTGGGTATTTCATTATGGAATATTGAAATAATTGCCCGATTTATGAGGATTAATGACTGGCCGTCTTTGAATTTATTCAATATTGGTAAGACCAATTTACATCTGTATGGTGTTTTTGTTATCAATTGGTTATGTTTGTAGCGGGTTGAGTTCAAGCTGGCTTTCTTGCTGTGTGAGTTATTAGCTTTTAAATATGATTTTTTATTCAAATTTTCTTTGGTGTGGTGGTCTCTATAGGTCTATCTACGAGAGACCCATAGTTTGTAAACCTCTCAACCGATTGAATGTTGTACTTGTAATGCGATAGCGATGTTTTCGGGGCAATCGTACTGTTGATAGGGATTGAGAGAGTAAGTAAGGGGTAGGGGAGCTATGGAGGATGTAACGCAATCTTTATTGGATGCCGTTGGCATTATGTTTTTGGGGATGGGCTTAGTGTATTTATTTTTAGGTGTACTAATCCTTGGGATCCATTTGGTTGCGCGCTGGTGTGCAGTCGATGCTGCCTCTGCACGTTTTGCTAAACATCATGCTAAAAGCCTGCAGAGGGTATCGCAATCTAATGCTAAGCCTTTAGACCCAAATGTGGTCGCTGCGATTTCATTGGCGGTAAAGCAGTATCGTTCACAGATTAAGTAATGGGGAGCAGTATGACTTTTGTATCTAATTCTACGACGGCAGTGGCTAAGCCATTATTTTTAACTGATGTCGTTTTGCGGGACGCGCATCAATCCATTTTAGCGACGCGCTTACGCATTGATGACATGTTACCGATAGCGCCACTACTCGATAAGATCGGCTTCTGGTCACTGGAATCTTGGGGTGGTGCGACGTTTGATGCTTGTATTCGTTATCTTGGTGAAGATCCTTGGGAGCGAATTCGTGAGCTGAAAAAGGCCATGCCGAATACGCCGCAGCAAATGTTGCTGCGTGGCCAAAACCTCTTAGGTTATCGCCATTATGCCGATGATTTAGTGACGCGTTTTGTTGAGCGTGCCCATACCAATGGCGTCGATGTATTTCGTATTTTTGATGCGATGAACGATGTTCGAAACCTCGAGACTGCGGTGAAAGCAGTGCGTCAAGTTGGCGGCCATGCGCAGGGGACGATTTCGTATACCACGAGTCCAGTGCATACCATAGAGACGTGGGTTGATATGGCAAAACGTCTCGAAGATATGGGTTGTGATTCTTTGTGTATCAAAGATATGGCGGGCTTACTTAAGCCGATGGAAGCGTTTGAGCTTATTAGCAGACTCAAATCTCAGACCCAACTCGTGTTATCTATGCATTGTCATGCGACGACAGGGTTGAGTACTGCCACTTATCAGAAAGCCATTGAAGCGGGTGTCGATGTGCTCGATACGGCAATTTCGTCGATGAGCCAAACCTATGGACATACTGCAACCGAAACCGTTATCGCTATGGTGGAAGATACTGAGCGTGCGACTGGTTACGATATGGTATTGCTTGAGGAGATTGCCGCTTATTTCCGTGAAGTACGCAAGAAGTACGCTAAGTTTGAAGGCGCGCTGAAAGGCATTGATTCGCGGATCTTACGTGCACAAGTGCCTGGTGGCATGCTGACCAATATGGAGAGCCAACTTAAGGAACAAGGCGCGGCCGATAAGATGGACTTGGTCTTGGAAGAAATTCCCCGCGTGCGTGCTGACTTAGGTTTTTTGCCCTTAGTGACACCTACATCGCAGATTGTCGGCTCGCAGGCGGTCATTAATGTGTTGATGGGTGAGCGTTATAAGTCACTGACTAAAGAGACTGAAGGCGTGCTTAAGGGCGAATATGGCACGACACCTGCGCCAGTTAATGCCGCATTGCAAGCGAGAGTCTTACAAGGAGCCGAAGCCATTACATGTCGCCCTGCTGATTTATTAACGCCGGAGCTGGCTAAATTACGGCTTGAGTTAGCTGATAAAGCACAGGAACAAGGCATTCGCCTATCTTCAGAGCATGACGATGATGTGCTGACATATGCACTCTTCCCACAAATAGGATTGCAGTTCTTAAAGAATCGTGATGATCCGAGCGCCTTTGAGCCTAAACCTGAATTGACTTCGGTACTTGCTGCTTCTAATGCTGCGGATCGTGGTCCTGAAACCTACACGGTAACTGTCGAAGGGCAAGAGTACGTAGTTGAAGTCGCCACAGGCGGTGAGATCTCGCAAATTCAGCCACAGGGCCAAAGTGTTCATGCTGTGCAAGTTGTGACTGAGAGTACAACACCAGCAACAAGCCATGGTGAAATCAGGCTTGAAATGAGCGCGCCTTTGTCGGGCAACATCTTCAAAGTGCATGTTTCTCCAGGCGATAGAGTGTGTGAAGGCGATGTCGTGATCATCCTTGAGGCGATGAAGATGGAAACAGAAATTCGTGCACAGGGCGATGGTATTATCGCTAAGATCTGGGTGAAAGAAGGTGACTCAGTGTCTGTGGGTTCTCAATTACTGGCCTTGGCGTAGGAGTCATTATGGAAGGTTTAATGGCTTTTTGGGCCGAGACAGGTATCGCTCACTTTACTGGCGGGCAAGTGTTGATGATGGCAGTGGGCGCTTTGCTCTTGTATCTCGCCATCGTACGTGGATTTGAGCCTTTGCTATTGTTGCCCATTGGTTTTGGTGCAGTGCTGGCGAACATTCCCCATGCGGGATTTACCGAAGAAGGTGGCATCCTGTATTACGCCTATCATGTGGGGATTGAGACTGGGGTGTTCCCACTGTTGATCTTTATGGGGGTTGGTGCGCTAACTGACTTTAGCGCCTTGATTGCGAATCCTAAAACCCTGTTATTAGGGGCGGCTGCGCAGTTTGGGATTTTTGCGACACTGATTGGCGCAATAGCGCTGAACTTAGTGCCGGGATTTGAGTTCACCATGAAGGATGCGGCGGCCATTGCGATTATTGGCGGTGCCGATGGACCAACGGCGATTTTCCTTGCCTCAAAATTGGCGCCTGAGTTATTAGGTGCGATTGCGGTCGCGGCCTATTCCTACATGGCGTTAGTCCCTATTATTCAACCGCCGATCATGCGTTTACTGACAACTCAAGCCGAGCGCGAAATTAAAATGGAGCAGCTGCGCGAAGTCAGTAAGAAGGAAAAGATCGTTTTCCCTTTGATGGTACTGGGTTTAACGATTCTCTTCCTACCTGCAGCCACGCCGTTAGTGGGTATGTTTTGTCTTGGTAACTTGATGCGCGAATCGGGCGTGGTGGATAGATTATCGAAAACGGCGCAGAGCGAGCTTATCAATATCGTTACGATTTTCTTAGGGTTAGCTGTCGGTTCTAAGTTATCAGCCGACCAATTCCTGCGGCTTGAAACCTTAGGAATTTTGGTATTGGGAGCTTTAGCATTTGGCATTGGTACTGCTGCAGGTGTATTGATGGCAAAACTGATGTGTAAGTTGTCGGGTGGTAAGATTAATCCGTTGATTGGTGCCGCAGGGGTGTCGGCTGTACCTATGGCAGCACGAGTCGTGAACAAAGTTGGATTAGAGGCCAACCAACACAACTTCTTGTTAATGCACGCCATGGGTCCCAATGTGGCGGGAGTGCTAGGTTCTGCTGTGGCTGCGGGGATTTTACTTGCCGTGCTGGGTTGATGACAGAGTGGGTTAACTGATTGGGCTTGACTGAGTGGGTAAATTTAGCGGGTTTATCTTCGAATTTATTCTAGTTGTTAACGCTGTTTTATCACTAAGGCCAACTCAGTATTGAGTTGACTTTTTGTTAAGTCACTAATTTAGAAAATGAATCCTTGGTATTAACCTAAGCCGTTAACCAGAGTAATGCCATAAGGATTAAAATCAGCCCGCCACCTATACCGATAATGTAGATAAAACCTCGCCGGCCTTGTTTTAGCGTGAGTTTGTTGGCTTTTAAAAATAACGCCCAAAACAAACATAGGATCAGCGGGATAAGGAAGAGTCTCGTCATTGTCTGTTCTGCTAAAGTGTGAGTTAGAGTGGTTTTAGAGTCTAACAGCTTGATCTTATTTGGGTAACCTATTTTACAGCTGATGAGGATTGTTGGAGTTGATTGGATGCTTTAAGGTCGACAGTTTCACCGTTGTTTGCTGGATAATAAAAAAGACCGCCTAAGCGGTCTCTTGATTTACATCATCTGTGTAATTTACCTAATGTTACTAATGGCTTAGCGCAGTAGCTTCGACCAAGTATTGTTATTGCTACGAACTCACAGGTGTAATGTCTTGATTGTCGTTCGAATAGAACTGTGCTTCATCGAGTTCATTTTCGGATTTACCAATCACAACAGCAGTCATCATATCACCCGTTACGTTCGTTGCCGTGCGGATCATATCGATAATACGGTCAATCGCGGCGATAAAGGCAATGCCTTCAAGTGGCAGACCAATTACACCTAAGGTGACAGTTAACATCACCATCGCACTTCCTGGTACGCCAGCGGTACCAACAGAAGCCACTGTCGCAGTCACGGCGATCATCACATAGTCCAGTGTGTCGAGCGGAATATTGTAAATTTGAGCGATGAAGATAGCGGCTATCGCAGGATAAATACCCCCACAGCCGTCCATGTTCATGGTCGCACCTAATGGCATCACAAAGGCACTATAACGCTTTGATACACCCATGGTTTCGACTGCGCGGGTGCTCGCAGGTAAAGTACCGAAACTTGAGGAAGTACTAAAGGCGACTAACTGCGCTGGCATAGCTTTGCGGAAAAATTGCAGTGGGCTTAAACCACCGACAAATTTCACTAAGCCACCGTAAACAAAGATGATGTGGATAAAAGCGGCAATGTAGATAGCCCCGATAAACTTACCTAAAGGCAGTAGAGTCGATAAACCGTATTCACCGACAACCCAAGCCATTAAACCAAACACACCGATAGGGGTTAGTTTTAAGACCATGCGAGTCAGTTGGAACATGACTTCTGCACCCGCTTCTATGGTGCGTTTTAGCGGATCAGCCTTCTCGCCAACTTTGTTGATAGCGATACCCACTAACGCGGCAAACACGATAATTTGCAGTACCTTGCCTTCAGCCAGTGAGGCGAAAGGATTGACTGGGATCATGTCGAGCAACACTTGTGCAAAACCGGGAATATTACGCTCGCGCACTTCAGTCGCCGTGAGCTGCATAGTGCCGCCCATGTCGATCATTGAGCCTACGGCTAAGCCGATCAGCGAGGCAATCGTGCCTGTCAGCATGAACATGCCTAAGGTTTTAAGGCTCAAGCGTTTCAGGCTAGTTTGCGAGCCGAGCGATGTGATACTGACGACAATGGCACAAAAGACCAAAGGCGCGACCAACATCTTAATGGCGCCAATGAACAGATCACCGAGTGGTTTTAGCACTGTAGCGCTTTCACCTAAAATAACGCCAACGAGCGCACCTAAGATAAAGCCTGCTAAGACTTTTTGCCAAAACGGAATGCGGCTAATGGTTTGAAGGATCATGCATATTCCAGAAAAATAAATTAAGAGTGAGCCAATAGACCTGCGATGATAGGATTCGTATTCAACGAGTTGAGCGTGATGTTAACGCGCTCTCAGTCATGCGCATGGTCATTGATTGCCATAGTTAAACCATTGTATCGACAGAGCTAGGGTTATAACAAACCGTTTTTCTTATAACTTATTGTGATAAGTGAGTTTGTTGTAAAAAGATTAAGTGAAACATTCAATTAACCCATGACAAATCTTATCGCATTGAATACAAAAAGAGAGATTTATCATTGAGTAAGCCATTATGACTGAGTTAGGCATTATGTTCTCCGGCGCTTTTTTAGCGGCGACTTTGTTACCGGGGGGATCTGAAGTCTTACTCGTGGCGCTATTAAACAAAACTCCAGAGGCTTGGGTTGCGCTAGTCGTGGTGGCCAGTATTGGTAACACGTTGGGCGCGATGACCAGTTTCTATTTAGGCCGCTTAGGTCGCCTAGCAAAATCACCAGAAGCGTTAGCTGCAGGTAAACACGCAAAGGGGCTCGCCTTGATTGAACGCTACGGCGTGTGGGCGCTGTTACTCTCATGGGCACCGGTTATCGGCGATATTCTCTGTTTATTGGCAGGTTGGCTGAGGTTAGCGTTAATCCCCTCTTTGGTGATGATTTTAATCGGAAAAACAATTCGTTACTTAATTGTTGCCGCAGCTGTGCTGCAATGGATAGCATGATGGCGCTAGGATGCATTTAATAGCCAAGTGTAGGGAGTGTTTTCCGTTTAGACTGAATTTACTGTATAGATAGGAACTTAGTGCCAATTTTGCGAGTCATAAATCCCAATGCTTAATCATTTAAGCGCACTATTACTTTACGCAGCACTTTAGCTATAACACTTTATTTTGACCTATTGATGTATGAGGGGAATGTTTTGAAGAAATGGATATTAGCGGTCGCAATTTCTGCCGCACTCGCGGGCTGTGCATCTGAAACGACTACGGCGAACTTGCCCGCAGGCGTTAAACTTATTGAAAATGTGCAACTGGCCGATTCGCAAGTAGGGATCCCCTACAAAAAGTACCAATTAGCCAATGGGCTAACGGTTATTCTGCATCAAGATGATTCCGATCCTTTAGTGCATGTTGACGTCACTTATCATGTGGGATCTGCCCGTGAATTAGCTGGCCGTTCGGGTTTTGCGCATTTATTTGAACACATGATGTTTCAAGGCTCGCAGCACGTTGCCGATGAACAACATTTTGAAGTGGTTACCGAAGCTGGCGGCACCTTAAACGGCACGACCAATACCGACAGAACCAACTACTTTGAAACCGTACCCAGCAATCAATTAGAAAAAATGCTGTGGCTTGAGTCGGACCGTATGGGCTTTTTATTGCCGGCACTCACCAGTGAAAAATTTGAAGTGCAGCGCGAGACTGTGAAAAACGAGCGTGCTCAGCGTATCGACAATCAGCCCTATGGCCGCATGAGTGAGCGTTTTAGCCAAGCCATGTATCCTGTCGGGCATCCTTATTCTTGGCCTGTGATTGGCTGGCCGGACGATCTTAATCGCGCCACAGTTGATGATGTTAAACACTTTTTCCAACGTTGGTATGGGCCTAACAATGCAACCCTGACCATAGGTGGCGATTTCGATGAAATGCAGACCTTAGCCTGGGTAAACAAATATTTTGGTGAAATCCCCCGCGGCCCTGAAGTCTCGTTAGAGCAAAAGGCGCTGGTTAACTTAGATAAAACGCGTTATATATCCATGGAAGATCAAGTGCATCTGCCTTTGATCCGTATTGGTTTTCCAACCGTATACGCAAGGCATCCTGATGAAGCTGCGCTCGATCTGTTAGCCAATATACTAGGCGGCGGCAAAACATCCTTGTTATATAAAAACTTGGTGAAGGATGGTTATGCCGTGCAGGCCAATGTCAGCCATCCTTGCCAAGAGCTGGCGTGTCAGATGTCGATTTACGCTTTAGCCAATCCAGAAAAGGGCGGCAAACTGGCGGATCTGGAGCAACGTATCCTCGATTCTATTAATGAGTTTGAGCAACGTGGTGTTACCGATGACGATCTGCAAAAAGTCAAAGTGCAGTTTGAGGCCGATACCATTTACAGCCTGCAAAGTGTTTCTGGCAAAGTGTCTGCCTTAGCAATGAACCAAACGTTGTCGGGCAATCCGAACATGATAGCCTCGGACTTGAGTCGTTATACCAATGTGACCAAAGACGATGTGATGCGCGTGTTCAAGCAATACATTAAAAATAAGCCTATGGTGGTGATGAGTGTGGTGCCGCAGGGAATGACGTCACTTATCGCCCATGCTGATAACTTCACGCCAGCGACCTTGCCTGTTGCGCAAACCGCGGTAGAAGGGGATTTGCCAAAGCCTGAACTCGTATCAAGTTTTGATCGGACTAAGATGCCCGCATCTGGCGCTGCGCCTGTGTTAAAGGTTCCGACAATATGGACAAAAACCTTAGCCAATGGCATAGAAGTCATGGGCACGCAAAGCACTGAAACGCCTACGGTTGAGTTAATTGTGTACCTCAATGGTGGCCATAGACTGGTACCAGTTGAAAAAGCGGGCTTAGCAACGCTGACTGCGGAAATGCTTAATGAGTCGAGCCAGAAACGCAGCAGTGAAGCGCTTTCGCAAGCCTTAGAAATGCTCGGCAGTTCAGTCGACTTTAGTGCCTCTGAATATCAAAGTGCGATCAAAGTATCGGCTCTGACAGCGCATTTAGATGAGACGCTGGCGATTATGGAAGAAAAACTGTTTCAGCCAGCCTTCAACGAAGCGGACTTTACCCGAGTAAAACAGCAGCAATTACAACAGATCCAGCATATGCAGTCTGATCCTAGCTACCTTGCTGATACGGCGTTGTCGTCTTTGTTATACGGTAAAGACAATGCCTTAGGCGTGAATGACATAGGTACGCTCGATTCAGTCGCTGCGCTCACGTTAGCCGATGTAAAAGCGTTTTATGCCCAGCAGTATCAAGGCGGTAACGCTAAAATCGTCACAGTCGCCAATTTACCTGAATCAGTATTATTGCCTAAGTTAGCGGGATTGAGTCAGTGGCAAGGGGCCGCAGTTGTGGTGCCGCCACTTAAGCCATTCCCTGCATTAAAAGGCGGTACGATTTATCTGATTGATAAACCTGGCGCAGCGCAATCGGTGATCAATATCGCCAAGCGCGCATTGCCCTATGATGCCACAGGCGATTACTTTAAATCTTACCTGATGAACTACCCGCTCGGCGGCGCATTCAATAGTCGTATCAACCTGAATTTACGTGAAAATAAAGGTTATACCTATGGCGCTCGCACCAGTTTTGCGGGCGGCGCTGAAGTCGGTGATTTTGTCGCATCAAGTAACGTTCGCAGTGACGTGACGGCGAAAGCACTCACTGAGTTTGTAAAAGAAATCAGTGCGTACCAGCAAAAGGGGATGACGGATACTGAACTTGCCTTTATGCGAAATTCAGTCTCCCAAGGCCAAGCACTTGATTATGAAACGCCGTATCAAAAAGCGGGCTTTATGCGCATGATTCAACGTTACCAATTGAGCCAAGATTTTACGACTCAACAGGACAAGATCATTAATACTGTAACAAAAGATGAACTCAATGCCCTCGCGGCTTCCGAGCTAGATATCAATAAAATGGTGATTCTGGTGGTGGGAGATAAAGCGAAAATCGAAGCAGATTTAGCGGCATTAGGCTATCCAATTGAAACTTTAGTATTGTAAATTGGTATTTCGCCCTTATATAGGTGAGAGACGGGTACGTTAATTAACGATTATTTGTCACATATTTACCGGATTTACATCGAAAGACGGTGACAGCATTAGCTGTCACCGTCTGCTTTTAACAGTACAAGTTGTGAATTTGGCTTGCCCCACAGACAGGTTTAGATTTATTTTGAGGCGTATTTTGCAAGATAAGCCTCAAAATAAAGGTCTGACTGTTAACCTTGTCGCGATAGCGAATCACCAATTAGAGAAGCGCAAATTGAAGTCATTCAATGAATTAGTACAACATCTCTCGGACGCCCATGGGCGCACCGCACTCTTGGGTATGTTACGTGGCATAGAACGTGAGGCGTTGCGGATTGATGAGTCGGGTTATCTCGCCACCGATTCACATCCTGAAGCCTTAGGCTCAGCGTTAATGCATTCGCGTATTACGACGGATTACAGTGAAGCCTTGCTCGAGTTTATTACTCCGGTACATAACAATGTTGAGCAATTGCTAAACGGATTAACTGAAACCCATGCCTTCAGCGTGCGCCATTTACATGGTCAGCGTCTGTGGCCAGTGAGCATGCCTTGTTATGTGAAGGACGAGAAACAGATCCCCGTTGCCCGTTATGGTTCATCAAATACCGGTATGATGAAAACCTTATATCGTAAGGGCTTAACCTATCGTTACGGCGCCTTGATGCAGATTATTTCTGGGGTGCACTTTAACTTTTCGGTATCGCAAGAGTTATGGCAAAGCCTGTACGAATTGAGCGATAAGCAGTTAAGTTATGATGATTTTATTTCTGAATCCTATTTTGGCTTGATCCGTAACTACCGCCGTTTAGTCTGGGTGCTACCTTATTTATTTGGTGCCTCACCAGCATTATGTAGCTCTTTCATTAAAGATCAAAAAACCGACCTTAAGTTTGAAAAAACGGGTCACGGTACTCTGTATCTACCCTATGCGACTTCGTTGCGTATGAGCGATTTAGGCTACACCAACAAAGAGCAAGAAGAGCTGAATATCAGCTATAACTCTTTGCCTGAGTATCTGGCTGGCGTGAATGCGGCCATCAAAATGCCTTCGGCAAACTTTGCCAATATTGGCGTTAAAGTCGATGGTGAGTATCGTCAGCTCAATGCCAATGTATTGCAGATTGAAAACGAGTTTTACTCGCCAATCCGTGCAAAACGGGTGACGCGCAGTGGCGAGAAGCCGTCAGAAGCCTTAGCCCGTGCAGGGGTGGAATACATTGAAGTGCGTGCTTTAGATGTTAATCCATTTAGCCCGATTGGCATTGAGGCGACCCAAGTGCGCTTCCTCGATTTATTCCTGCTCTATTGTTTATTAACGGAGTCGCCTAAGTCTGAAGCCAGCGAAGAGGCGAGATTAAGCGCGAATCTTAAAGCTGTGGTGCTTGAAGGCCGTAAACCTGGGCTTGAGTTATTAACCGCAGACGGTTCACGTTCGCTTAAATCTTGGTTAGAAGAGTTGTTTGATGCTTTGCAACCTTTGGCGGTATTGCTCGATGGTGAGGCGACGGATTATCAAGTGGCGTTAGCCCATTGGCGTAAAGCGGTTGAAGATCCTAACTTGACCCTGTCGGGACAAGTGCTGCAAAACGTGATCAACAAAGGCCAAGATCATGGTCAGTGGGTGATGACGTTGGCACAGCAATACTATCAATTCTTTGTCGATTATCCCTTGTCGAGCGAGACCATAGCGCAGTATCAAGCCGAAGCATCCAGCTCGCTTAACAAGCAGGCCGAGCTAGAAGCGGCGCAGCGTTCAGTTTCGTTTGATGATTATCTGGAAGATTACTTTGGAGCTCAGTCGTGAAAGAGGGCTTATTCTCTTTCACTCGCTTGCGTATCAGCGCAGCTTTGATTGGGGCCAGTGCCTTATTATCAGGCTGCGCCGCTTCACCAGAAGATCCACTGGGCTGTGGCACTGTGTCGGGTTATTTGCAGCCCGATGCCAGCACTCACTGGTATCGCGTCGTCGTGACCCATTTAAACGGTCATGCAGTGGTCTCTAAGCCTAATTATCAGCTAGCGCCCGGCGAATATGAGTTTACTGTCGCGGAACTGATTGATGATCCTAGCTTGTCGGTCACACTTGCCGCGCGAACGCCTAAGGTATTTAAGCTCAATGTTGAGAGCCATCAGCGTTATCATATCGGTGCGCTATTTCACACCGATAAGCGTTATATGGGCAAAGACACTGGGTATTGGGAACCAGGTGTGTGGCAGCAAGAAGAGCATGAGTGTCAGTTTGAGCTGAGTCCCGAAACGAAATAGCCAAAGCGTTTAGCTCAAGTGGTAAGCCAGCAACATTCGATTTAAGTTAGATTGATTCCCCCCTAGCGCTTAGATCTTCTAAGCGCAAAAAAGGCTTTTTATGCTTGCCTCAGACTGAGTCTATGACATCATGGAGCCAGCTAACTCTCCAAAGAATATGATATTAATGAATAAACCCTCCGCTATCTTACTCTGCGCAAGTCTCGGCATCTTGTCCGGTTGCGCGACGTCACCGCCTAAGTCTCCCGAAAATTTGTGTGAGATATTTCAAGAACACCGAGATTGGTATGATGCCGCTAAAGACGCCCGTGACAAATGGGGTGTGCCAGTGCATGTGCCGTTAGCTATGATGTATCAAGAGAGTTCATTCAAGCACAATGCTGCGCCACCGATGGAATACTTTTTAGGTTTTATCCCTATTGGCCGTGCCAGCGATGCCTATGGTTATGCGCAGGCTAAGACCATGACGTGGGATGATTATGTGCGTGAGACGGGCAACAATTGGTCGAGCCGCAGTGATTTCGATGATGCTATGGATTTTATGGGCTGGTTTATCAGTAAAACCCATAAGATTAATGGCGTGTCTAAATGGGATGCGCGGGCCCAGTATCTTAATTATCACGAAGGCTGGGGCGGTTATCGCCGTGGCAGTTACAAGTCTAAGGCATGGTTAGTGAAAGTGGCGAACAAAGTGGATGCGCGATCTAAACGTTACGCGGCGCAATATAAAACCTGCCAAAAAGATTTGGATTCATCTTGGCTGTGGCGCTTATTCTTTGGTTAGAGCTTAGCTAGAGTCTAGTTTGATCCCATTGTCAGCCATTTGAATGAGAGTCTATGGCTGATTTTAGGTGTTTAACTTCGATATTAACTCAGAGACATACTGACTTTTGATATTGGCCTGTTAATAGCGGCTGTAGTACCTGAGTTCAACGAGCTTATTGTGCTTTCACCGCGAAAGTTTCTAATGCTTTAATGGCTTTCTTCTTCGCGCGCTTTTGCTCATACATGGCATGGTCTGCAGTCTTAAAGGATTGATACCAATCGGTTTCGAAGGGGGCAATCCCAAAGCTAAAAGCGAGGCTAAGCTCTGAACCTTGATTCAAGGTTTTGCGCATATCATCTAAGTCCTGCTCGATTTGGGTTAGCGGCCCATGGCATAAAGCGACAAACTCATCGCCACCAAAACGGGAAATAATGCCTTTATTTTGCCAATAGGTCAGTATGGCTGTGGCCGTGCGTTTAATGGCAACATCGCCTGTCTGGTGTCCATAGGCATCATTAATGGCCTTGAGATTATCCATATCGATAATAATCAAAAAGCTGCCAAGGTGAGGTTTGTGCTGCCAGTGGTGCAGTTCATCTTCAAAATTCTTACGATTATAAAGCCCTGTGAGCGGATCGAAATTTGCGAGTTTAGTGATCTGCTGTGACTTCTGATAGAGCGCAATAGCATTACTGGCTTCGTGGGTCAGGATAGAGACAAGGTTGCGGTCGTAATCGCTAAAGGCACCAAGGCTACTGCTGTCGAGATTGAGCATGCCATAGAGCTTACCATCGATACGGATAGGGCTAGACAGTGTTGAGCGTATCGGCTGCTTCGACACTGTGAGTAATACTCTTTGGTCATCTTCAGTTAAGGTGCTGGCCGCATTGATATTTTTCATATCATTGATGACCACGACCTGATCGCATCTCCCCTTAGTGAGCCGATATTCAAAGGTTTGCTCTAAGGTAAAATCCAGTTGTCTGAGTTTTGCTAAATCGAGCCCCACCACAGATTCGAAATGCAGTTTATTATTTACTTCGTTGACTTTAATGATGCTGCCCATTTCGGCACCATTAATCACGTATACGGCTTTGTTGAGCAAGGCGTCGAGAAAAGCATGCTCATTTTTATAATGGCTTGATAGGTGCGCGAGCTCGTAAATGGCATCATTGATGGTGACGACTTGCTCTAAATGCTCCCACAGTCGAGTTAAACGACCTTGATGCAAATAGTAAATTAGGCTGTAGGCAAAAATGTAAATGATGCAAACAAACAGTAATGGCAGGATAGTCCAACCTTCTGTGGGTGCATTAAAGATAAATAGCAGGACGAATAGACATATCGGCACGATGAGCAATAGCAGATGATAGCGATAATCTAAGCGATCTATGGTCTTACGTTTGAAATTATCCCTTAATTTCACTCGAGTATTCCTTTATCCGTGTCATTGCTAGCCACAATTGAATGCTATACATCACTAACGTATCCACACTGAGTTCTGTTAAGTATATAACGAAAATTGAAATATAAACTGATATGAAACTGCGAACAATTTCATATCAGCGATTTTGGTACTAAATACTGAATTAACGCGAATTTTCTGCGTATTCGGCCAATATCCAGGCTAAAGGAGCTTGGTATTGGATGGGCATCCATGTTTGCAGTGCGGCTATGCTCTGGTTGAGCACAGTTTGGTTGGGCACTGATAGGTTCAAATGGCCAACTTTACGACCAGGGCGCACTTCTTTGTTGTACCAGTACAACTCAGCATTAGGCAAACTTAACCATCGTGGATCATTATCAATCCCGATAAGATTGACCATAACACACTGAAAATTCACTTGTGGCTGTGGGATCGCAATTCCGCAAAGTGCACGTAAATGCAGCTGGAATTGATCCATATGGGTTCCGGCTTGAGTCCAATGGCCTGAGTTGTGCACTCGCGGTGCCAGTTCATTCACCAATAACTCATCGCCAACACGGAAGCATTCCATCGCCATCACGCCAACGTATTCAAGCTCATGCATAATGGCGCTGAGCATAGCTTCGGCTTGGGCTTGCAAAGGGCTTAAGCGTGCCAGTGGCGAAATCGACGCCATTAAAATGCCATCTTGATGTAAGTTCAGCGTCAGCGGATAAAACACGCATTCGCCTTCGCGAGTACGCACACCAACTAATGACACTTCTTCATCAAAATTAATCGCTTGCTCAGCAATTGCAAGGTTACGCCAATCGTTTGGAATATCACCCGCTTCGGCTTGTTTAAGCCAATGTTGTCCTTTACCGTCATAACCACCAGTACGGCGTTTCATCAAGACTCTTGGGCCATAGTGCTGATACAGGGTATCGACTTGGGTGTTATCGTCAACTAAGGTCCAAGGCGCTGTGGGAACACTGAGCTGGTCGAGTAGACTTTTTTGGCTAAAACGGTCGGCTAAACGGCTAAATACCGGACCATTAACAAAATGGGGGTGTGAGCTGAGTTGTAAGCTAAGGGCGGATTCAGGCCACTGTTCGCGCTCAGCGGTAATAATGTCGTGAGGCGCGAGTGGCAGGATGTCATCCGTAGGCGTCATGATATCAACGGCGTTAACTTCAATCGCTAATGGCTCACCAGCGTGGGTCAACATGGCGCCGAGCTGACCATTACCTAGTACCCAAACCTTAGGTTTAGTGTTTGTCTGGGTCATTAAACTTCCCTCGGATCTGGATTGTCCAGTACCGCACGGGTCTGTTCTTCTCTGAAAGCGTCAACACGAGCCGCTAATTCTGCATCGTTATTCGCAAGGATTTGGCAGGCCAACAATCCCGCATTGAATGCGCCCGCTGTGCCTATAGCTAAGGTGCCGACGGCGATGCCTTTTGGCATTTGAACGATAGATAATAAGCTATCCATACCTGACAGAGCTTTACTTTGGACTGGGACACCTAATACGGGTAAGCGAGTTTTAGAGGCAATCATACCGGGTAAGTGCGCAGCACCACCGGCGCCACCAATGATGATTTTAAAACCACGATCGGCGGCAGAGGCTGCAAACTCCATGAGTTTATCTGGCGTTCTATGGGCGGAAACCACTTCAACATGATAAGGCACTTGCAGTTTATCCATTATCTCAGCGGCGGCTTCCATCGTGGGCCAATCACTTTTAGAACCCATAACAACAGCAACAAGGGCTTGCATGATAACTCCTTAACTCACTAATTTTAATTATATTTTGACCTTGTTTCAGGTCTAGGTACAGTTGATGCTTGTCTAGCCGTCGCCGGTAGCAAGCATCATGGCGCTGAATAATACCATGATCCTCGTCATTTCTGCCCGTTTTTGCGAGCGAAAAAACGTCTTTTGCTGTGATGAATGGCTTGAGTAATTGAGCCATAAAAAAGACCAATCCTGAGATTGGCCTTTGAGATAAGTCTGCAGCATTAAGCCGCTGAGATTGCGCTGCGGGTTTACTGTGTCTGCTTATCCGCAGTGATTTCTGTTTGCTGAGTGATGACTGGCGCTTCGGCCATGGCTTCTCGTAGGGTCGAGTAAAACTTCAACACGCCCTCAATCGGCTGGATCTTGGCTCTTGCTAGCGTTCGAATGGGCTGGAACTGTAGATCGGCAATAATCAGCTTAGTCTTATTTGCTTTACATTTTTCAATCAGTTTTGTCAGCGCGGCTAAGCCTCCAGCATCCAAAATCGAGACTCCATCGAGATACAGCACTATCACTTGTTTATCTTCGGTGAGACTGGCGATTTCGGAGAAAATCCGATCGGCAGCGGCGAAGAAGAGTGGCCCGTTAATTTTGAGAACGGCCCAATCGGCGGGTAACTCTTGATCGACATAACGCTTGTTGGTGCTGATATCGTAAAGCCTTGTCATCTCGGCAATTTCCTTCATAAATAGCAAGGCGGCGAGAATGATCCCCACACTGATGGCGATGACCATGTCGAAAATAACCGTTAATGAAAAACAGCTAACAAAGACCATGATATCGCTGGTGGGCGCGGTTTTAACTAAATGCAGTGCTTTGTGGGCCTCACTCATGTTCCAAGCTACGACGAGTAGCAGGGCAGCCATGGCCGACATCGGCAAGTAGGCGAGCACGCCCGCTAAGGCGACTAAACCAAACAATACCACTATGGCGTGGATCATGGCCGCAATCGGACTCTGAGCGCCCGCTTTGACGTTCGCCGCGCTACGGGCGATTGCCGCTGTCGCTGGAATCCCACCAAAAAACGGCGTGATGATATTACCTATGCCTTGGCCGAGTAACTCACTGTTGGCACTGTGGCGTTTACCTGTCATGCCATCGAGCACCACAGCACACAGTAGCGATTCAATCGCCCCTAACATGGCAATGGCAAAGGCGGCGGGTAACAAGGCTTGAAAGGTCGCGAGATTAAATTGAAAAGCTTGACCATTGGCGCCAGCTTGCAGCCATGGCCACTCGAAACTTGGCAATACCGCTGGGATCCCCATGCCTGTGGTGCCATCACTCAGTTGATAGTGAAAACGGGTTCCTATGGTTTCTATGTCAGCTCCCATGGCATTGAGCACCAAGGCGAGGATAGTGCCGAGTATGATTGCCGGAAGGTGCGCTGGCACAGGTGTTTTGAGTTTAGGCCAAAGCAGCATAGTCGCTAGGGTGGCGCTTGCAACCAGTAAGCTAGGTAAATGGACCGAAGGTAGCGCTTGGGCTAATGCCATTAGCTTGGCTAGATATTGCTCCGGCATATGGGCAATTTCGAGCCCGAAAAAGTCCTTTAGCTGCAAGGTGGCAATCACTACGCCAATCCCCGCGGTAAAACCTAAGGTGACGGATTCGGGAATATACAGAATCAACCGACCTAGGCGCAGCGTCGCCATGCCGACGAGTATCATTCCCGACATCACAGTCGCGATTAATAATCCTGCTAAACCAAACTGTTGGGCTATGGGGTAGAGCAATACCACGAATGCCGCTGTCGGGCCGGACACGCTGTAACGTGAGCCGCCAGACATGGCGATAATAAAGCCACCGACAATGGCGGTATACAAGCCGTATTGAGGCGCAACACCACTGGCAATGGCTAATGCCATCGCTAATGGAATTGCAATAATACCCACAGTGAGACCAGCAAGAAGATCTTGCCCAAAACGTTTAAACGAATACTTATCCTTCACGCAAGCTTCTGTGAGTGCGTGGGCGATCCTTAGGGAAAATAAATGAGCTGAGTGTGACACAAGAGGGTCCCATAGCGAGGCTAGCAACAAGCTTCTATTTTAGTGGCCAGATTGAATGTGCAGTGTGATCTTGCCAGCAAAAGCGATTGAAAATACTTTGTTTTGTATAAATAGTGTGCTTGAGGCGGTTTAATTCTCATTTAAGTATGTTTTGCAAAATATCGAGATGTTTTAACCCTTTTGCTAATGCGGGCCGTTTACAGCTTTAGGTCAACATCAAAGGCATTCAACATGAAAACAAAATATTCCCCAAAAACTGTTTCAGTTTCCGATCCAACTCTCTACCTGCAACGGGGAAACGGTATCCCATCGGCGACCAATACGGCTGCTCTATTACTGGTCGCAGTGAGTTTAACTGCCTGTAGTGGTAAAGGCGCCGAAGTTGAACATCGACAAGCGGAGCAGCAAGACGAGCAACGTCATCAAGAAGCGTCGCAGCGCCAAGCTGAAATGCGTGATGCCGCGAAGGTTGAGATGACGAGAGTGGCGGCGCCGATGCAAATGTCTAGCAATGGGGCAGTAATGGGAATGAGCATAGCGCCAATGCCGCGTGATTATGCCGCGATTCCGTTAGCGCAAAATAAATTCGAGCAGCAAGTGCAAAATGGCATCATGGTGGCAGGAGAGATCCCGGTATCGACGTTTTCCATCGATGTCGATACTGGCAGTTATGCCACTTTAAGGCGGATGCTGAGGGAAGGGCGCTTACCCGAGAAAGGCATTGTCAGAGTTGAGGAAATGCTCAATTATTTTGCCTACGATTATCCCTTACCCGCTAAAAACGCGGCGCCGTTTAGTGTGACGACAGAGCTTGCGCCCTCACCCTATAACGATGACATGATGCTGCTGCGGATTGGTCTTAAAGGTTATGACTTACCTAAATCTCAGTTAGGCGCGAGTAACTTAGTCTTTTTGCTCGATGTGTCAGGCTCTATGGCGTCAACGGATAAATTACCTTTACTGCAAACGGCGTTAAAGCTGCTAACAGCGCAATTAAGTGCGCAGGATAAAGTCTCTATTGTGGTTTATGCTGGGGCTGCTGGTGTGGTGCTCGATGGCGCGTCGGGGAACGACACTCAAACCTTGACCTATGCGCTAGAGCAATTAAGTGCCGGTGGTTCAACCAATGGTGGGCAAGGGATCACGCAAGCCTATCAATTGGCCAAAAAGCATTTTATCCCCAATGGCATTAATCGAGTCATCCTTGCGACCGATGGTGATTTCAATGTTGGCGTGACAGATTTTGATGATTTGATTGCCTTGATTGAAAAGGAAAAAGATCATGGCATTGGCCTGACAACCTTAGGGTTTGGCTTGGGCAATTATAACGATCAACTGATGGAGCAATTGGCGGACAAGGGCAATGGCAACTATGCCTATATTGATACGCTGAATGAAGCGCGAAAAGTGCTGGTGGACGAGTTGAGTTCGACCTTATTCACTATCGCCAAAGATGTGAAAGTGCAGGTGGAGTTTAATCCAGCCTTAGTCTCGGAATACCGTTTGATTGGCTATGAGAATCGCGCCTTAGCACGGGAAGATTTTAATAACGATAAGGTGGATGCGGGCGAGATTGGCGCGGGTCATACAGTAACAGCCTTGTATGAATTAAGGTACGTTGAAGCTGGGAATAGGATGAATGATAAACTTAGATATGGCGTTGATGCTCAAACGGGGAAAGAGAAATACAGCCGTGAAGAAATTGCTTTCCTTAAATTGAGATACAAGTTGCCAGCACAAACGCAGAGCCAATTACTGAGTTATCCCATCAGGTTAGATCAAAGCGTTAAACAGCTAGAGCAAGCAAGTGATGATTTTAGATTTGCCGCCGCGGTTGCAGGGTTAGGGCAATTACTGAATGGCAGTCACTATCTACATCAATTTGATTATACTAAGTTAAGCTTACTCGCACGTTCAGCATTAGGGGATGATCCCTTTGGTTATCGTCATGAGTTTGTGCAGTTAATCGAAACCGCAGCGGCGATAGAGCAATCTAATCAGATGCCAATTAAGGACACATTCGATGGCTCGGATAAACCTTTTCCTCCCCAAGATAAACTCCATGGCGAGCCAGTGAGAGATAAGAGCAATCCGCGTAATGAGAGATTACAATAGTAAAAGTGAATACATGGGGTTAACCCAAATGAAGAGGAATTTCCCGTGGCATTAGCAATACCGCAATTACCAACCCATGAGCACTCAGATGAGCAATTGATGTTGTGCTATGCCAAGGGCGATTCAAAAGCATTTGAGCAGTTATACCTGAAGCACAAAGGCGCGCTTTATCGCTACTTTGTGCGCCAGTTAGGTGATAAGCAGTTAGCTGAGGATTTATATCAAGAAACATGGGGACGGGTGATCCGCGCAGCGGCTAACTACGAGGCCAGTGCTAAGTTTACTACTTGGCTATATCGTATCGCCCATAACTTATTGATTGATCATGTGCGAGCGGTAAAACCCGTCGATTTAGTCGCCACTGATGAGGATGAAACTGGACTCGATACTTTTGTGGCAGGTGAGCAAGATAAGCCCGACGTGCAGTGGCAAGAAGCGCAAAAGAGTTTATTGCTAAAGACCTGCATCGCACTGTTACCCCAAGTCCAGAAAGAGGCATTTATCCTGAACATTGAAATGGGTTTTACGGCTGCCATCATTAGCGACATTGCGGGCGTGACTTTAGAAGCGACTAAGAGCCGTATTCGCTACGCTTACCAAAGTCTAAAGGATTGCGTTAGCGCGAAATGGCAGGAGGCGGGTCATGAGTAATTCATCTTCAAATGCCGATGAGCGCGCATTACAACAGGAAGTGCTGGCTTGGTATCGCCAACAGGCCTTAGAAGTTCCACCGCAGCAACTTGATCAAGATATCTTACAGCTGGCGCAAACTCACTTAGCTGAAATGCATCAAAGTAAAATAACCGCCGTTGAAGCTCCAACTTCTGTTTGGCGACGTCACCCTTGGGCGTTATCGAGCGCTGCATCTTTGGTGCTTGTTGTGGGTTTACTTGTACTTAATCGGCCGCAAATCGAAGATGTTATGGCTCCAAGTCCAATGGCGATGAGTGCTCCAGCGCCACAAGCCATGACGAGGATGGCCGATACGCAAGCGCTGCAATCCTCAAATATGCAATCAGAAGCCGTGGCTAAGCATGAAATACAGACTCAAATGCAGCAAGCGAAGGCCGCAGCGGGTGCGCTGGAGCGACAACATGATGTAAGCAGCCCTGCTATCGCTGCAAGGTCGATGAATGCACCCAGCGCGGCTGAGTCTTCAGACATAGATAAAGTGCCACTCGCAGAGTCTTTACATCAGTTACATGCCTTCATCGAAGCGAAGGAGACTGAGCAAGCATTGGTGCTTGAGCAACAACTGCTTAAGGATTATCCACAACTCGCCGTTGAGGCTGCAGATAAAGCGCTGCTAAGCGAACAACAGCTGGAATTTAAAAAGTTACAACAGCAGCTACATCAGCTTGCTAAATAAGTGTGTTGTTGTGGTTTTAGTAATAAAAGCGTGATGATCAATCATAACGTGGTGAGAAAAACCGCTAAATGCCCCTGAGATTTGGATAGACGTGTTAGTGTTTGTGGTCTGTTTACTGTTTGGTATGTGATTTACTTGATCAACGTCATAAAGTGAACAGGATTTAGCCTGCTATATTGGTGTTAGTCTACGACTTGACTAGGGTCTGTTGATCTTTCGAGAGTGATTTTTAGACAGCATGGCAAGACGTTATAATTTGCTTCGCCAAAAGTAACCATAACCTCAAGCCATGCCAAGACTTATGCTAACCGATGCACGCTGGGAAAAGCTATTTCATTTAATGAAAAGCACAGGCGTGTTTATAACAAACCTGAACATAGACAAACATTCGAAGGTATTCTTTACCGGCTTAGAACAGGTATCCCTTGGCGAGATTTACCTAAAGAGTTCGGTCATTGGAGCACGGTCTTTAGACGGTTTCATTTATGGTCTAAGAAAGGCGTTCTAGCACATTTATTCAAGGCCTTAGCTAACCTTGCTGATATAGAATGGGTCTTTATTGATGGCTCGATAGTGC
>NZ_JAUOEV010000036.1:0-23266 GCF_031932135.1 Shewanella vaxholmensis | reverse complement strand
TGCTAGCTCTTTTATAAAGTACTGGGATAAGTCTAACTCTGATGCATATCTAAGAGGTTCAAACCTAAAAATTATTAGCTCTCCTTTAGCCTTAGATTCCCAATATTTTTGAGCAAGGTTGATAAAACTAGTCTTACCCACTCCCCATGGGGCATCAATGCCAAATACTAACCCTGAATGTGCATTAGCACTTTCTAGAACAGTTTTGGCAAACGCAACCGCTTGGTCGTTACCAGATAGTTCATCTTGATCTTGGCAATCTATAGCTTCATCTTCCAGAAAACGAAATTGCTTAGGCACTTGATTTGTCTCTTGCATTTCCATGCTATAGACCCGCCAAATAGATGATAAAAACATCACTAATATGGTAATTAAGATAATAGGCCCAATCAATGGATTAGATTGCTGTACTAGCTTATGCACATTTGATAATAAAGGCTCAAGAAAAAAATTGGAGTAAACTCCAATTATCAAGATAGTAAATAAATCGATTCGCCTACTTTGAGCTAACAGTTCAATGGTTAAACCTGCATTACGCTTATGTGCATAAAGACAACAAATGATGGAGGTAATAAAAATTAAGCTTGCTTCGTCACACCAATAGGCACTACAAGAAAACAGAGGTTTAGCGGCTTTCCCTAAATAAAATGCTATACGAAATATTTCTGCTCCCATAATGCCAATGATAAACACTTTGGCAAACACAAGTAGTTCTGGCATTTTCGCCTTCGCTTCATAACTACCAATCTTCATCCCATCGCCTTAACTAACATTAATCAAAAATTTATTTTAAACTAAATATGTTGGCCATAAAAATGATATAACAATGGTTTTAAAAGAAAAATTCCATCTAATCAAAGATGCTTAATAAAAAGGAGAAATTAGGCGAAAATTAACCTTGAATTGGTGTAGTTAACTTCGTTACCTAGTAAGAGAATAATTCAAACGGTTTTTCGACTTTAACATATTTATCGTAATGTGAATAAAGCAATGTTGAGTGTTAAGTCTAACGCATGTATGTCCAAATGCGTGCTGTTTATTTCTTTAAAACTTACTGACTACGTCAATGCTAGAAAGGTGAGCCATGGTGATTAGCGAGACGACCGTCCGCCCCATGGACGGGGCGGTCGAGCATCCAAGGACGGACTTGCTGTGCGTCGGTGAGTTAATGCCATGGCAAGCCTCTATGAGTGGAGACCAGCAAACGCTAAACTCCAAAAAACTAACGTCTTATTATAAAACTGAAAATTGTGCTAACAGTGCAGAAGAATGAACAGTTCTAGTTAACCCGCTAGCGTCTTAATCCTCTCAAGTGTTTGCTGTGTCGCCAGGTTTTGCGCTGCTAGATAATCCAATTTGAGCTGTTTGATGATGCCAGTAATCAAGACTAACTCCTGCTGTAACTGCGGAATTTTCGACATATCATGGGTGGGTAAATTGATATCGACGGTATCAAATAAATTGCCAAAATAGCTCGCCATGATCAGCACTTTATTGGCTTTAAATTCGATACTCAGCCCCGACCCGCGCGCCGTTTTACGGAATAACTGTTCCAGTTCAACGAGGCGTTCCATCACGGCAGGAGACAACAGATATCGCGCATAATGTTGGTCGTGGGAATACACTTCAAACATCGCTTCAAAGGTCACGCTTTCGAGTTTCACTCTGGGTTTCTTTATGCCTGCCATGGTGTTACCAAGGGAGCCATAGTCTTGGCTGACGACGGTATGAGATTCAAAGCTAAAGGGCATCGTCATGATCACGACCCCACCTTTAAATTGGATCTTGTCTGACTTACTGCCGCGGGATTTTAAGGTTAATTCGCAAAATTCGAAGCTGATATCCTCTACCTTGCCGCGAATATGATCCTCTGATTGTTGCTTGCTAAAACGGGGCATAAGTTCGAAATCTGCCACTGAATCAAGGTTGACACAGGAGTCGGGGCTATAACGGTAGTCCCCTAGTTTTTTAAGTAAAACAGGTAATATTTTATATTTGTAATGGCGCTTATATTGCATTTCAGGCAGCTGAACCCACATCAAAATGCCGGCGAGGACGATCAGGCTCAAAATGGTTGGGTCATTGTTAGAGGCTAACGAGATTAAATCAAAAGCCAGTGCGGGCAGGCACAATAACCAACCTAGACGCTTCGCCCATTTTTTACGGGAGAGTTTAGTTTCAAGCTTTTCAATTCGATAGGCTTCTAGCGGCGCTAATAGCTGCAATAGCTCGGCTTTAGCGTCCTCGGACAGTGGCGGTAATTCAGCGCGGGGAAAATCAGCGGGTAAATTCGCTTCAGAAATATGATTTCGAATACTTTTAAGAGCTTCGAAACCTTGCTTTAAAGAATACAATAATGGGCTCATCAACTTATCCATGTTATCGCCGACACAGCGCCCATTCCGTTGCGCTGCTAACCCCAAACCTTAGCGGTAACAAATAGGGTGGCGGTTAAATTCTGAGGTTAACATGCTGTGATATCAATCCACAGCTAAACACAAAAATGCTAGCACTTAGGCTTCGACTGCTTTCACTATCTAGGTCTACCGCCCTTTCCAGCAGCTAAAGCTTGTTGCAAGCATCAGATTAAACAAAGGTTAATTTATTGTAAACACAAAAATGACCTTCTTTATTCGCGGTACTGATCCAGAATGCCAGTTCACACTCCAATTTAACTATTCAACTTAGCTATCCAATTTCACAATCCATAGCCCAAAATCCTAGCTCGCTTTCTCTATCTCACGATCCTAGCTCACTATCCTAATAAACGATCCTAGCTCAGCATCCTAAAAGCAAAACGCTCCACAGAGACTGCGGAGCGTTGTATTTAGGCATGACAACAGCAGATTAATGCGTGTGTTAGCCTTTCATGTCCTTTTCCATATCTTCGTAGGAAGTATGGCGAACGTCTTTGCCTTTCACATAGTAGATGATGTATTCACAGATATTTTTACAACGGTCGCCAACACGTTCAACCGCACGCGCTGCCCACAGTACGTCTAAGACGTCTGGGATAGAACGCGGATCTTCCATCATATAGGTCATTAATTGACGGATAATCCCTTCGTATTCGCGGTCAAGCTTGGCATCTTCTTTGTGCAGCTCTAAAGCCGTATCAGCATCCATACGTGCCAAGGCATCTAAGGTCGCGTGCAACATGCGTGTCGCGTGACGGCCCATATTTTCAATGCTAACTAATAAAGGTTGCTGATTATTCAATCGTTTATCTAATGCTGCTTTTGCGATACGCACACAAGCATCACCTATACGTTCAAGATCGGCGATGGTTTTTGAGATGGCGATAATCAGGCGTAAGTCGCTGGCCGCAGGTTGACGCTTGGCGATAATGCGGGTGCACTCTTCGTCGATAGACACTTCCATGCCATTGACCTTGTGATCGCCATCGATAACCCGCTGCGCAAGTTCAGCATCAAGTGCGCTGAGCGCGTCAATGGCTTGCTCAAGCTGACGTTCAACCAAGCCACCCATAGCGAGTACGCGATTGCGGATATCATCCAGTTCAGCGGTAAACTGTCCTGAGATGTGCTTACTTAAATTCATGTTTTCCATTTAGCCAACCTTTTACTTAACTGTTTACCAAGCATGCTCAAAGCCTGCGGTTGCGGCTTTATCCGATAGCGACCGAGCTGATTAACCGTAACGTCCTGTGATGTAATCTTCGGTCTTACGTTTTTTCGGCGTGGTGAAAATCGTGTTGGTATCGGCGTATTCGACCAATTCACCCATATACATAAAGGCCGTTTGATCTGACACCCGCGCCGCCTGTTGCATGTTGTGAGTCACAATAACCACAGTATATTTCGTCTTAAGTTCGGTGATCAGCTCTTCAATCGTCAATGTCGAAATCGGGTCGAGTGCCGATGTGGGTTCATCGAGTAACAACACTTCAGGCTCGATGGCAATGGCACGGGCAATTACCAGACGTTGTTGCTGACCGCCAGATAAACCAAAGGCGTTATCGTGCAATCTGTCTTTGACTTCGTCCCAAATCGCCGCGCCGCGCAGCGAACGCTCGGCCGCTTCGTCGAGTTCACGACGGTTATTCAACCCTTGCAATCTCAAACCATAAACGACGTTTTCATAAATCGACTTAGGAAACGGATTCGGGCGCTGGAACACCATACCCACGTTACGGCGCAGGGCCGCAACGTCGATTTTCTTGTCGTAAATATTCTGACCGTGCAGCAAAATTTCACCGTCGATATGGCAGTTATCCACCAAGTCGTTCATGCGGTTAATACAGCGCAATAATGTTGACTTACCACAACCACTAGGGCCGATAAAGGCGGTCACTTGTTTTTTGGGGATCTTCATCGATACATTAAACAGCGCTTGTTTACTGCCATAGCGCAAATCTAAGTTACGGATCTCCAACGCTGTGTCAGTCTGGCTTAAGTTCGCTAAATCAAAATTGTTGGTTTTCATTGCTGTCGAATCTATAGAAATCATATTCAGTCCTAATACTTTCAGGATAATCGCTGATTAGTGCTCAAGCGAACGATATTTTTCACGTAAATGGTTACGTACGCCAATGGCCGTCAAGTTAAGTGCCACAATCACAGACACCAGCAAGAAGGAAGTCGCATACACCAGAGGACGTGCCGCTTCAACGTTAGGGCTCTGGAAGCCCACATCATAAATATGGAAGCCTAAGTGCATGAACTTACGTTCTAAATGCACAAACGGGAAGTTAAAGTCCAGTGGTAATGTGGGTGCGAGTTTCACTACACCCACCAACATCAATGGGGCCACTTCACCGGCGGCGCGGGCGACCGCTAAAATCAAACCCGTCATGATAGCTGGGCTCGCCATTGGGATCACAATGCGCCACAGTGTCTCAGCTTTCGTTGCGCCCAGTGCCAAACTACCCTGACGCACCGCGCTCGGAATACGGCTCAAACCTTCTTCGGTTGAGACGATAACCACAGGCAAGGTCAAAATGGCTAAGGTTAATGCCGACCAAATCACCCCAGGTGAACCAAAGGTCGGTGACGGTAACGCTTCAGGGTAAAACAATTGGTCGATAGAGCCGCCCATCATGTAGACGAAGAAACCTAAACCAAACACACCATACACAATTGATGGCACACCTGCTAAGTTAATCACCGCAATGCGGATCATCTTAGTAATCGGGCCTTTCTTCGCATATTCATGCAGATACACAGCCGCGACCACACCAAATGGCGTCACAATAACGGCCATTAGCAGCACCATAAAAACGGTACCAAAAATCGCGGGGAACACGCCGCCCTCAGTGTTGGCTTCACGCGGGTCGTCACTCACAAAGCGGCCGATACCGACGAACCATTTACCTATTTTGCCAATGAAGCTTAAGTGGTTTACATAGGTCACATCCAGCACGGTATCCAGCTTAAGCTCGACTTCTTCACCGCGCATATCACGCACGATTACCGAGTCACGCGCTGCTTCATCACGTAAGGCAAATAACGCTTTTTCAAGCACTAAGTAATCTTTTTGCAGTTGCGCTCGCTTGGCCACTAAGTCAGCTTTATTGCTGTCGGTCAGTTCGCCATCAAGCTCGTAACGACGCTCCTGTAAACGCAGCTTTTCAATGGCGTAGTTAATCGAGCCAATGTCTTGCTTCTGCAAATCTACCGCTTTGTCCGATAAGGCCACAGCGCGGTCGATATGCTCCATTAAGGAAGATTCAATCGCATCGTTAACTAAATCCAGACGCTTACCATTTTCAATCACAGCGATTGGATAACCGTAGAAGTTACCGTTTTTAGCCCGCTCAATCATGGCGACATCTCTTGGCGTAGAACGGCTCAGAATGTCAGTGCCTAATATCCAGCGGAAATCTAGCCCTACAAATTCGCGGTTACCGGTTTTCACTAAGTAACGGGTGACGAACTCGCCAGGATGCTCTTTAAACACATGGCCCGCAGCAATCAAACGCTCAGTCGGTACTTCTTCCCTATCGTAAACTTCACCAATTAAGGTTGAACGTACACCCGTGTTATCTTCGAGTTCCCACTGGTAAACCGTTGCTGGCCAAAAGTAACTTAAGCCACGCCAAGCGATTAACAGTAATAAGCCTAAGACGGCAATCAAACTGATGCTCACCGCACCGCCCGTCATCCATATCCATGGCGAGCCTGATTTTACCCACTTACCCATTGCACAAACCTCTCAAGGTCACTGGCGAAATTGTATTTAGTGTCATTGTCTTATCCCCGTTACAGCGAGCTATAGCGTTCACGTAGACGCTGTCTCACCACTTCTGCAATGGTGTTAAAGAAGAATGTAAAGATGAATAGTACGAACGCCGCGAGGAAGAGCACGCGGTAATGCGAACTACCGATAGCCGACTCAGGCATTTCAACCGCAATGTTTGCTGCCAAGGTTCGCATCCCTTCGAACACGCTCCATTCCATAATGGCGGTGTTACCGGTGGCCATCAGTACGATCATGGTCTCGCCCACAGCGCGGCCTAGGCCCATCATGATGGCCGAGAAAATACCCGGACTTGCGGTTAACAACACCACGCGTGTCAGTGTCTGCCAAGGCGTCGCACCTAAGGCTAAGCTGCCGTTCGATAAATGACGTGGCACAGAGAAAATCGCATCTTCCGCGATAGAGAAAATCGTAGGAATAACCGCAAAGCCCATGGCGATCCCCACTACCAGCGCGTTACGTTGGTCGAAGGTGATGCCCAGTTCGTTGGTGATAAATTGACGGGTATTACCATCAAACAGCGCCACTTCGATAATTGGGCTAACCGCAAAAGAGAACCAACCCACGAAACAGACCACAGGGATCAACATCAGCTCTTGGTACACTTCGGGTAAACGTTGTTTCCAAGCTGCAGGTAACTTACTCCAGCCATAGGCCGAAGCGAGAATCGAGGTCGGCAACAGGGTCAGTAAAATCAAAATACCGGGGAGATGTTCTTCAATCAGCGGCGCTAACCACAGACCCGCCAAGAAACCTAAGATAACCGTCGGTAAGGCTTCCATGATTTCGATGGTCGGTTTAACGAAACCGCGCACCTTAGGCGACATAAAGTAAGCAGTGTAAATCGCACCGGCAATGGCTAAAGGCACGGCAAACAACATGGCATAAAATGCCGCTTTCATCGTACCGTAGGCCAATGGCATTAAGCTCAGCTTAGCTTCGAAATCATCAGACCCCGAAGTCGATTGCCATACGTATTTAGGCTCTGGATAACCTTCATACCACACCTTGTCCCACATAGCGCTCCATGACACTTCTGGGTGGGAGTTTTCCACACTGAAGATATGCAGCTTTTTGTCCGCCTCAACGACTATGCCGTTTGAGCGTGGGGTAAAACCCATTTTACCGGGGTTTTTAAGGTCAAATTTTTCGTCAAACAGTTCACGATGACTCGTGGTGTAGAGCAAAGTCAGCTCGCCCTCAGGGCTCACAGTCGCAAAACTCTTACGGTAGAATTCAGAGGTAAGTGACTCGATAGGCGGTAAGTCATCAAACTGGCGGATTTCTTGATATAAACGCCCTTTTGGACCACTGACTTGGAAGTACTGGGCCACAATACCTGTGTCGTAGCTGACCAGTAACGAACTCGCGCCCGCCAGCAAAGCCACGTTATTCACTTGAGCTTTAGCACGTTCAACATCAATCACCTGCAGCAGATCTAAGCTGTCAGTATCACGGATGTCGTACACAAAGATTTTATTGCCAGTTTGCAACATCAATTGACGTTGATCTGGCGTCATCAGCTCATGGGAGACTTTCTTCGGCGCATCTTGAATTTGTGACGTCGTAGACACCCACTCCACTTCTTCAGTCATCATGTTCTCTTGCCCTTCGAGGCGAGTCAGGCGCCAAACGCCGCTCTCATCTTGATAGGCAAAGCTCATTTTGTCTGAACTGTAGGTGAAGGTCAGTTTATGAATCGCACTGCCCGTTTCATCGACTGTAATTGGGGTTTCGCCTGCGGGATAACGCAGTTTAGGCGTGATTAAGCGCTTGTTGTTTGGATAACTTAAACCAAACTCTAGGCCAGCCACTAGGACCTGACCATTACTTAATCCCAGCGCAAAACGCTGTTCGCTCGGCACGGCAACTGCGGCACTGGTCACAGTCACGCCCGCTGGCAATGGCGGTGTAAAGCTAGAAAGTAAGTTACCGTCGGCAACGGTATAAAAGTCCACTTGGCCATCAACAGCCACACGGTACATCACCTCATTTTGCTCTTCAGCGCCCACCATTAAAGTAGGTACATCCGCGTGTTGATAGCTCACCGTCTTCACAGGTGTGACATCAGCACTATCGAAAATAGGTTTAATCACATACAACAGATAAAAGAAGATCAACAATAAGGCGACAAACACCATAGTGCCGCCGATAGTGACGCCGATTTGCGCCGCTTTATCCTTAAATGCCCTGCGATTCGAGCGTCCGCCTTTAAGCATACTGTGCGATGCAGAACCAGGTTGAGTGACCTGACTTTCCATTAAGAACCTCTATTATTAATAGCCAGCGAGTTTTTTCGCTAGGATTTGCCGAGTGCTATGCTTACACTGTTTGAACGTAAACTGAGCAATAACAACATCCTTTATTCTAAGTGCGTTGGATTATATGACGCAAAGATGACAGTTGTGTTACACCCCGTTTTAAAACAGGTGCCTTTTACAAAAAATAGGAGTCAGTCACTATGCTACGATATTTGATCACACTACAAGCACCTGATAGAAAAGGATTAGTAGAACAAATCGCCCATGCGGTGAGCCGTCACGGCGGCAACTGGCTCGACTCGGAATTGCGCCATATCGACGGTATCTTTGCCGCAATTCTGTTACTTGAAGTGCCTTCACTGCGTATGGACGAGCTTATTGAGGCGCTGGAGTGCATCGACAGCCTCACCCTCACCTATGCCAAAACCTCGGTCGCCCTTAAACCCATCAAACGCTTAAGCTACAACCTAGTGGCCTATGACAGACCCGGACTCGTGCTCGATATCTCAAATAAGATCAACGCCCTTGGCATCAATATCGAGCAGTTTAGTAGCCAATATGAAACCGCTGGCCACACAGGTATAGCCCTGTTTCGGGCGACTATCGGCCTTGGACTCACAGATCTCGCCCAAGAAGATCAACTGGTAACATCCCTCTATGCCCTAGGTGATGATCTCGTGCTCGATAGATTAAGCCGTTAACCTTTACGACGAGCGAAACTTAGCACGCCAACACGTTTAGAGCGTGCATTTGCCATAGCACTTTCAAACAGCACTTAAATGGCACTTAAATGGCACTTAAGAACGGTTTTTAAAATGCTAAAAATACAAACGCCGCTAAGCAGATGCCAGCGGCGTTGTTGTTTAACTCACTTTTTGATGCCGAGATTTGACTAAGTACCGTAGCGGCACTTGGGAGATCAACATCCCCAATAACATCAAGCCACAGCCGAATAATGCCCGCACACTCAAACTCTCATCGAGGAAGATAATGCCGCCAATGGCCGCAAATACCGTTTCTAAACTGAGGATAATCGCCGCATGGGCAGGATGCGCATTTTTCTGTGCTAACACTTGCAAGGTATAAGCAATCCCTACCGAAATCAGCCCTGCATAGAAAAGTGAACCCCAAGCCGCCATCACGCCGTCGAGCGTGGTGACTTCAATTACCGCCGACACCATCAAACTCAGCACGCCGCAGACGAAAAACTGCATCATGGCTAACACCACGGGCGAGATCCGCTTGGCAAAATGATCCACCGCCAAAATGTGCAATGCCCAAAACAAGGCGCCCACCAACTGCAAGGCATCGCCATAACCTATGCTCATGCCATCTTTAACGCTTAAAAAATACAAACCGACCGCGGCAATCGCGCAGCCAAGCCAAGTATTCAAGCCTGTCGTATGTTTTAGCGCTAACCCAAGCACAGGCACTAACACTATATATAGGCCAGTGATAAAGCCCGCGTTCGCTGCTGTGGTGTATTGCAAACCGACCTGTTGAAATGACGCGCCCGCAAACAGTAAAACCCCAACCAGCAAACTGCCGCGCACTAAATCCTTTGGCGCACTCACATGCAGCTTATTTTGCCGACGCAAGTACCACACCAAAGGCACTAAACTAAACGTCCCCATTAAAAAGCGAATACCATTAAACGCAAAGGGGGAAAGATGTTCCATGCCTAAGGTTTGGGCGACAAATCCAAAGCCCCAAATCGCGGCGGCAAGCAGTAATAACAGGTTGGCAGGCAAGATAAATTCTCGACGAACAAAAAGATCACAAGATTACCTAGCCGCGTGAGACTTGTCCAAACATGTTGCAACTTTGTAGTTAAACCCTCTCTGGGAGCGGTTACTTTTTCGCTTGCGACTGCAAGTGTTTAGCTTGACTGAGGATCTCATTTAAAAACACTGAATCCGTTTGTTTTGCCAGTAGCACGGCTTTATCGGAGGCTTTTATCGCCTGCTCAAGCTGTCTATCCAGATCATAGGCGGTCGCTAAACTGTCCCATAACACCTCAGAATAAGGGAACGTGCGCGTCCCCTCTGCGAGAATTTCAACGCCCCAAGCCGTTTTTTGTTCATAAGTCGCTTTGAGCCCATAAACATTATATTGCTGAGCAAAGAGTGGAAATTCATAGCCAAACTCAGCGCTCTTTTGTCGATAGAAGTGTTTTAGGTCCTTGAGTGGCATAACTGCAATTTCAGGCACAGCATTCCAACCGGCAAAAAGGGTCTTTAACGCCTCAATATTGCCAACAAGCGGCGTACTGTCGTGGGTTTCATCGGGGAAGTGTTTATAAAACCAATGCAGTTGCTTTGATGCGTTACCCGTTGAGTTTGCACCTAAGCCGTCTTGCAACTGCTTAATTTGCGCCGCAAACGCGCTCGCCATTTCATTGGGTTCACTTGCCATACTCAAAAACCAGCGCAGTGGTTTTGCACGCTTGGCTGGTAATAACTCTGCCGACTTAAGCACTAGCCAATCACTGTCCCACCATAAACTGGGACTGATTGAAATCACTGCATCAAATTGGCTATTTGGCGTCATAGCCACATAACTCGTAAACAGCCCAGCTAAGGAATGGCCCGTAAGTATTTGATAATCCGAGGTGCGGTATTTTTTGCCTAATTCGCTGAGTAGCTCTTGCTCTAAAAATTGCCTGAACTGTTCAGCATCACCGGAGCTGTCTTTAAATTTATCGATTTGAGTCGGCGTGAAATACTTCATCCGTTGATCCGAACTCACGCCAACGGTGATCATTTCCGGAATAATGGCATAAGTACTTAAAAAACCGACATTCGCCGCCACATGCTCAAATTGGGTAGAGCCATCTAATACGATTAATACCGGATAGTTAAAATCGTTGGAATGCGCATAGGTATCTGGCAAATGGATTTGTAAGTTGATGTTATCATTCAATATTTCTGAATGAATTACCGTCTTATCCGTCTGTGCGAAGACAGCCGTTGAAAAGAAAAACATCAGCACTAAAACCAACCGCATAAGTACACCTCCATTTGTAATGCTGGGTAACTTACTGGTTTTCATCATAAGACTCAAATCATTACCCTCAAAAAGTCTGATTAAGATGATGGAGTTGAGTACAGTTTACAAAGACGCACTTATCGAAAAATCCTATCTAAACTGGCTTGGATAATCTTGTATACTGACGGCCACGCAATGACGATATAACGAAAGCGTGCACTAGACCGCATGATGAGCGACTAAGCTGCACCAGAACGCAACACATTAGGATTACCATGTTAGGAACGCTAAAAAAGATGCGCGTACAGTTAGATGACGCGCAACAAGTGCAATATCAACTCGTTGTCGGTGATGAGTTACTCCCGCTCAATACATTGATAGGCAAGCAATTAACCTTGACCCACACGGGCAATATCTTCTGCTGCAACTGCGGTAAAAAGAGCAAGAAGAGTTACTCGCAGGGCCACTGTTTTGTCTGTATGCAAAAGCTGGCGAGTTGCGATATGTGCATCATGAAGCCGGAAACTTGTCATTACGACCAAGGCACTTGCCGCGAACCCGAGTGGGCCCAGAGCCACTGTTTTGTGCCGCATTATGTGTATTTGGCCAATACATCGGGCATTAAAGTCGGCATTACCCGCCACACGCAACTGCCCACCCGTTGGATTGACCAAGGTGCCACCCAAGGTTTGCCGATTTTTAAAGTCTCAACAAGGCAACTCTCAGGTCTGGTCGAAGTAGAATTGGCGAAACTGGTGAACGATAAAACCCATTGGCAAGCGATGCTCAAGGGCCACGCCGATGATATCGATTTAAATGCTAAAGCTGCAGAACTTATCCCGCAAATTGAGGCTAAGTTGCACGAAATCGGCATGCAAAAAGGCGATTACAGTATCGAGCGTTTAGATGAAACGATTCAGTCAATTCACTATCCCATCGACACCTTTCCGAAAAAGATCACTTCCCACAACTTCGATAAAAATGAGGTGGTAAGCGGGATTTTACAGGGGATTAAAGGTCAGTATCTGATCTTCGATACCGGTGTGATTAACATTCGTAAATTCACCGCCTATGAAGTGAGCGTAGAGCTAATATAAATTCATTTTTATGCAATTCAGTGTGTTGCTATCTGTCATGGTTATCAACACACTGATAGCGAAACCTCGGCATGCTCATGCTGAAGCATTGAAACTGTGCCAGAGCATAGGTTCATTGATTGCCGCCATCTCGTTATTACCCCGAGGAACTCGAGCCTTGCCTCCGTATGGATGAAAATAGCGCTTGGCTTCCCCAAAGTAAAAAACATCTTTATATGGAATATTTTTGATGAAACAAGGACCTCAACATTTTATCCGTCGCTGTGCATTCCAACAAAAATTACGTAGTAAGCAATCTGGAATATTTTTGCTCTTGATAATCCCGCTGATAATAGCAAGCGGCCCTTGGAAGGAACTGACTGAATCGCTTTCGACAGAACCATGGGATATAGGATTTACTATTGTTGTCGTTTTAGCCGTTGTAGTGGCATTTTTCTTCGTCTTCATGATCATTTCTGAATCGATAAGACTAGGCAAAGCCGCTAAAAATGAACAAAGGAAATTAGCCGAAGCGGGGCCAGATGGCTATTACATTGATATCTATCAAGAAGGCCTCGTTTTTCATGTTTACGATGCCGAATTTCATCTTTTTGAGATGAAGCAGCAGTTTGTCCCTTTGGATGAGATTGCCAGTACAAAATACTCAAAACGCAGAGGCATACGTAGCTTCACGATCAACTTTGCCCACATTTCCGGCCAAGTGTCGTTCACGCCTAGGGAAATAAATGTGGATGATTTTGATTTTATAAAGGAATTTCTTGAGACTCATATTTCCAACCGAGGGAATAAGCCAGCTTAAGATAGGCTGGTTAATTAAACATAGGCGCGCTGCCTTGCGTACAGCTTAGGTCTCACGCAATGCGCGCTATTATTGGACAAGCTTGGTTTAGAGGAATGTGCAAGAGGATGCACTAACCTTGCGCTTCCATATGAACAAGTTCCCAGATATGCCCATCGGGATCTTCAAACGCATGGCCATACATAAATCCTTGATCTTGCGCTTGACGATAGGCTTTGCCGCCATGCTGCTCGGCAAGCTTAACCAAGTGATCGACACGCTCTCGACTGTCGCAGTCTAGGCAATTGAGCACTTCTGTCGTGGTATGAGCATCCGCAATCACCTTATCGGTAAAACCAGAGAAAAAAGGCTTAGCCAGCAGCATCACATAAATATTGTCCGCAATGACGACGCAGGCAGCCTGCTCATTGCTGTATTGCTCATTGATGCCAAAACCAAGACCTGAGTAGAAAGCGCGTGAATCCTGAACGCTCTCGACTGCCAAATTAACAAAGATACTTTGCGCCATAATAATCTCCCTTTATAAGCGCTAACCGGACGTCAGACTAAATCCTATAAACAGGACGGTAAATCGTCCTGTTTATGCTTGTTACAGCCTAAACTATGATCACTAAAAGAACAAAGCGAGTATCTCACTCGCCTTATGATTGCGCCTAGTTGACGGCATTATTGCACCGCATGGGTGACGGGCAGCGCTGACAACATTTCATCGATTAAACCATCGAAGCGGGTTTTGACTTCATCCATATCCTTAATGTTAGCAAAGCCTTGGGCAAGGACTCGCCATACCATTTCAGAAGATTGCCCCACGATCGCTGTCGGCTTAAAAAGGCTAATGAGTACTGAACCCTTATCGTATTTTTTAGGATCCACCCCTTGGTTTGACAGACCCGGCACTAAGCCTGCAGCGGCCAATATCTGCTCGTCAGACATTTGTGTACCCATGGCAACCCCAAAACCCACTTGGAAGTCTGCGAGTTGCGTATCTTCTACCCAGCGATACCCTTTCGTCAGTAGCACCTTTTTAAGGGTATCCTGCATATGTTGCTGGACTTGCTGTTTATCGAGCCTAGGATCAACAAAGATTTTCTGTAAAGTGGGATGCCAACTGTAGGTCATGGCGCTCGGCGGTAATTGGCTCAAATCCCCCGAAGTCACGACTGTGGTTCGCAACACCTGCGAATCCTCCACACTCACACAGGCCGTCAACACGGCCAAACTGATGGTTAAAAGCGTCAATAAACGCCCAATTTTCTGTGGTAAATACATGATCTTTCCCTTATTGCGATTTTTACAGCTTAAGGATAGTTGCTATTTCTCAGACTGAAAGTCTATATGCATCATGGTGTTAAATCGTGCTTATTGACAAGGACTACGGTAAGACAATCACCCCGGTCCAATTCGTTATGATTTGTTACTTATAAAGCCCACCCTGCGTATAGGCGCGGTTCCGTTTACCCGCTAGAATGCTTCGCTTAACGTCAGTGATAGTCATACTTCGGCACGTAAATTCGAGGTAGATTTCCCTATCATAATGCCAAAAACGACAACAAAAGGTGTGAGATCTATCCATGGAGTTAATACTCGCTATCGCGCTATTCGCCTTCTCATCGGGGATCACCCCAGGGCCGAACAACATAATGCTGATGACCTCAGGGGTTAACTTTGGCGTGAAACGCAGTATTCCGCATCTGCTGGGAATAAGCCTTGGCTTCCCAACCATGATCCTCGCAATCGGCTTAGGCTTAAGCGCGCTCTTCCAAAGCTATCCTATCATCCATCAAGTGATTAAAGTCGTCGGTATAGGTTACCTTTTGTATCTGTCTTGGCTAATCGCCAACAGCAGTAGCAAGATGGAAGGCAAAGCCATTGCCAAACCCTTTAGTTTTATTCAAGCCGCAGCGTTTCAATGGGTGAATCCTAAGGGCTGGATCATGGCGGTGGGCGCAATTGCGACATTCACGTCAGTGCAGCAAGATTTAACTCCGCAAGTGATTACTATCGCAACGGTATTTTTATGTGTCGCCTTCCCCTGCGCCATTGTGTGGCTCGGTTTTGGCGTGGCCCTTAAGCGCATTTTAAAAAATGAGCGCCAACAGAAGATCTTCAATATCACGATGGCAGTCTTGCTTGTGGCGTCTATCATCCCTATGATCGCCCCCTAATTTTTTGTCAGCACGAGCCACGACCACCATGAACGAAATCGACATGATCATTGAACAAACCGACAACTGGGTCAAAAAAGTGATCATGAAATACAATATTTGCCCCTTCGCCAGACAAGAAGTCGAGCGCGGCAGTATTCGGTATCTGGTGGTGGAACAAACCAAAGTCAAACTCGTGCTTAAGGCATTGATTGAAGAGTGCCAATACCTCGACGCCCACCCCGAAGCCGAAACCACACTGTTTATTCTGCCCCGTGGTTTTGAGGGGTTTTATGCTTATCTCGACCTCATCGACATGGCAACCGATACGCTTATCGAACACGAGTACGAAGGCACTTACCAACTCGCCACCTTTCACCCAGACTATTGTTTCGATGGTGAACCACAGGACGGGGCAGCCAACTTCACCAACCGCGCGCCCTACCCAACCCTGCACATCATCCGCGAAGCCAGCATGGAGTTAGCCCTTGCTAACTACAACGATCCCGAAACCATCCCAGAACGTAACATCGCTTTTTGCGAACGCAAAGGCAGCGACTTTTTTGTTAAGTTGTTAGCAGAGTGCATGGGGAAATCCTAGCGCAAATTGCTGGTCTAACGCTTTCAGGCATTCCACAATATTAACCTTACGCTTCGAACTATAGCTTCATTGCTATTGGATAAATGCTGCAATTGCTATCGATAAGCCAAGCTAATGAGGCGCAGTCAATCCAGTGACTCGCCATAAAAATGCTGCTATGAGCGTGATTGCGGCATCCGTTGTATAGAGAAGTATCGATATCACGAGCACATCATTGCAAAATCACGCCTGTTCAAAAATTAATTTTTACTATTAAAAATCAATAAATTAAATAAAAATTAAGATTAAATTATTATTTAATTCACTTTTGTTTTTTGACCTCCTTTATACCGATACCTAAATTACGCCGCAGTTGTAACGGTTGTCGTTACTTAATTTAAGTTAAGGCTAGCTTAGCCATTATTGTTAAGGGTGTTTTATGTTGCGTTGTGTATTACTCGTTGCTGCGTTAAGTTCAGTGTTGATGGGATGTGGTGGTTCAAGCACAGACAACAGTACAAAACCCAAGCCCGATGAGAATGGCGGCACTAAAGCCAAAAGTAGATATGCTGAAGGGATCTATTTGCTCAGCTTGGCACAAGACGAAGGCGATTTTATTCGTGGTAACGACGGTTATAGCCAATATGTAGGTGTTGGCTTTGCACTCGACCTCTATCCTTCTCAGCAAGAGTTGCAAGCCAGTGTAAAGCAAGTCGGAAAAACTACAGCAGACTGGTATAACATCAATGCAAAAGCAAACCAATTAAGCGCATTTGACAATAATATCAAAGTTAACTTTTGTAGCCGCGATGGACTAGGTAAGTGCACTATCGAGCAATCCAGTATTGAGCGTGGCGATACTTGGTTAACTCCGCTATCGAATGCTCATAGAGCACAATTGCAAGCCAATCAATTTGCCGACAATATCGAACCGCTGTTCACCGATAAAGGATTTACGATGCGTGTTAACGATAACCCACAGTTATCGGCACTATTAATCCAAGTCAAAGCAAGACCTTTAACCGCGGCATTGATGACAAGCTTACTGCCAAGTCAGTGGGAAACGCCCTCTGCTTATGGCAGTCCACTAGACTATGATATGTACAAGTTTACCCGTGATGGTTCAGCTCCCGTGCAATTGACTGCATCAATGACTGATGCGCAAGGTAATCCACAATGTATCGCAGTGGGGGCGGTAAGTGCAAAGCAGGGACTTATTATGCATTTTGATTTAAAAATCAATGATTCAGAAAGTGTACCTTGTCAGCAATACCTACAACAACAAGGTGCGAGTGCAGAGTTAGTGCGTGCAATTATTTCTAATCAAACTATCAAGATAGGCTTTATTGAGGATGCCAAAGGCGAGGATATTATGGCCATCAATCACCTTGCTGGTGCCCATCCAGTCGGTGGTGCAGGGTTACTGACAAAGCAGCATTAATTAGAGTTTAAAGGTCGCTTCATTGCGACCTTTTTGCAGAGGCTTTAGGAAGATATGGGGCGGCTGTATCACAATAATTAGCAAACATTGCCCAAGAATGGATGTCAGCGGTAAGCGCTTTGTCTTGGAATAACACGCCCCACACACCTAAACATTGACTCGTGAGTTTCTCGCGGGACAACTGCTCAAAAACCGTTTTTGACGGTACGACTAAAGACAAAGAGACTAATGATTTAAGGTAGTAATAACGGAAAAGTTCAGGTTTATCATCTTTAAGGGCAATATTTGACAACACTAAATAAATAAATGCGTTGTCGATTTGATTATTGAAGTGCCCCTTCAACAAGCGTTCACGTGCGCGTTTATGATTTCCAATTCTAAAATCAAGCAGACCCAGCCAAATTTCAGTTTCTTCACTCGGGAAAGGAAACAACTTGTCGATACGATTGAGCCAAGTTTGTATTTGATCAGACTTGAGCTCTGGGTCAAGCAACAGTCGTCTGGCAAGATAATTGGCCTGAAACATACTGGGGTTATCAGCATCTAGCTGTTGCGCTAAAGTTTGATTGATAAAGGTATGAGTTTGCTCTGTATTGGCAGAGGCTATGACTGGCAACTTAAAATAATCAATCAAATCATCAGTGATCTTTTGTATATCTTGGTCGAGTGAGCCAGTAGAGAGAATATACTCACCGCGATACGTTTGCTTTTCGCTGCTGTGGTACACCAACTCAACCCGTGCAGTAAGCTGATCGGATGTAGGAGCTTTGTCGAGTCGCAAATTAAGTTTGTAGTCCGAAAATAAGGTGTTGCCATCGCCAGGCCAATATTCACTATCATTGAGCGGGCTTAAAAAATAGGTTGGATCATCCTGATTAAGCACATTGATATAGGGGTAAGCGACGAGTTGTGAAAGTAACGCGGTTTTGATCGCTGTAACATAAGGACTGGCAGCACTATTGGTGACATGAATTCGGTTTAGCACCAATTCAACCACAGCAATAGTGATATGAGCATCCTGTCGTGTTGTTGCGGTGAGCGGATTAACAGGCGCTATTATAGGTAATTTTTGCGACTGTTGATAGATAAAAAAGCCCGCAATCATCAGCAGACCCATATAAACCAAATGAATCATTATCTTTGATTGAACAGGTTTCGATGGTGCTATCAGATCAGCTGCGCTGTCGATTAAAGTAACTCGCGTCGCATTGAGGTAGTAACCCTTTTTAGGATAAGTCACTAATAATTTAGTTGCATCCAGTTCAGGCGAGCTCTCTTTAAAAATGGCACGTAGCGTACTAATTCGATTAGTCAGGACATTTTTAGAAATATAATTGCTCTGCCAAACCCGACTGATAATGTCTTCTGCCGCAATCGGAGTACCTGTTTGCTGTAAAAAGACTTCAAGCAGTTCTATGCTTCGAGGTTCTAATTCAATTTCTTGAGCATTTTTGCTCAATTGGCGAGAGGCTGGATCATATACAAGTTCATCGATTGCGATGGTACATTGACGGGCTTTTGCTTGGGCTAACATATCAGCCATAAATCAGGTACCTATCGTATTTTGGTGTTGATGGATGCGAGGAGATAAAAGTTGTCGAAGCACATGCCCCTCAAAGTGCAACGCCTACATCAAGTATGTCTTCTAAGGATGCGATACATTGATGCCATTCTCCAATCGATTTGTTTGCTAAGCGAGATTTAATATCAAACATAAAAACCTATAATATCAATAAAATACAAAATCATCTCGAAGAAAACGCGGTATTTTCATCATGAAGAGTGTAGTAGTCAACTAAATTTAATAAAGCTGCGGTGCTATTTTGTATAGCTTAGGTAGATTGAAATGCCCTCGCAATACCCAATTAACCTATGTTGAATAGATTTAAGTGATGATTGTTAACCGTGTAGGGCTTGAACAAAGTCATCGGAGAATCTGTGCAATTGGATATCATGACCGACGAATAAAAGCATAAGATATTGATTTTAATTTTTTTAAATTTAATAACTATAAAAATCTATCAGCCAGCATATCAGCAACATCTTCATCATGGTCGATACTAAAGGCCATAAAACCATCGATTTTAGGGATCGCTTGATAGACTTCAGTTTGGGTAAACTGCACTAGGCATTCGTTAAACACTGCGCGTATTTGCCGTGCTATCTCCTCCCACTCACTAAAGTCATCCTCGGGTAAGCTCTGTTGAATCGTCTGCAACTCATCCTCTGAAAGCAGGTAACATGTACTAAAACATTGATACTCCCAGTCACCTGTATTGAATTTAAGTTCTTGGATGGCCTCAGGGCTTTGGTATGACTCAGCCCATTTCCCAGACTGGTAATAGGCCAATCGCTGCTGAAAATCTGCCTCTGTATTAAAACAAAGATTTAATTCTGCGTATTCGGCATGGGTGTCAAAAGCAAAGGCATAAAAGGTTTTATCTGGATGAGCTAATAAAAATTGCTCAACCTCAACCGTTGTAAACCGCAATATCTCGGCTTTAATTCGAGCCATAAGTGCATAATCTAAAGTCATAAAGATGTTCCATTTACACAATATTTTTGAGTATGAGTGTATCAGTCCAATCAACCGACATTACCCAACTCAATAATTTTAATGATTTTTTACTGATTCCAAATATTCGAATAAAGCTGAATTAAAGAATTTGTATGCTCCATTTCTCATTACCATAGCGACGGTTTTTATAGCTATCGATACGCCATTCATCGGCTTTTTTGAGAGCAATAAACAAATACTCATCTTCGAAGTTAGTGCTGGTTTTAATATAGATTTCGGCTCTGCTTTTATTTTTTAAAGCGACTTGCACCTCAAGAGGATGATCGCAACCATTAAATTTTGAAGGAAACCCGAAGGAATTACGCACTTTTCCGCCGTAAACGCGCTGTTTTTCGGTGCAAAAATCGTCAAATAACGGCGCTAATTGCTCATTCAGCCACTGGCAATTCCTGCCGTAGCTTATCTTCTTCGGCAGTTCTTTCGGTATAGAGGGTATTTTCGATACTGTTCCAGCGCGTACAAAAAGATAACACCCTCTCTGTTAAATATGCTTTTAATTCAATCTCATCCATTTAAATCATTGACGCCTTTCTTTATAAGTCTGTCGGTCAAACCCGCCGAGAGTTTATACCATATCGGGACAGACGAATGACTCTTTTCCGCGATTAAACGACGTATTAAAACCAACCCTTTACGCTCAAACGAGCTTGCACCACTGCAAACTCGGCAGCAAGCCATAACACCAAGATTTACAAGTCTATAGATTTAATCCCCACACATCGAAGGCATCACGACTCAATTGTTCCCTAAAATCGGGGTGAGCGATAGCGATCAACGCTTGTGCCCGTTCGCGCAGTGAACGACCGCGTAGATTGGCGGCGCCGTATTCGGTCACAATATAATGCACATGGGCCCGAGTGGTAACGACACCCGCGCCGGGTGATAACACGCTTGCGATGCGAGAAATTGTGCCGCCCGCAGCCGTGCTGGGCAGCGCAATTACAGAGCGCCCACCTTCGGATAACCCTGCACCGCGGATGAAATCCATCTGGCCGCCGACGCCGGAATAGATTTTAGTGCCAATCGAATCGGCGCACACTTGGCCAGAAAGGTCGACCTGCAGCGCCGAGTTAATTGCCATTACATTAGGGTTTTTACGGATAATGGACGTGTCGTTGACTTGCTCTATGTCCATAAAGATAACCGCAGGATTATCATCAACATAGTCGTATAACTTTTGACTCCCCAGGGCAAAACCTGTGACTAATTTCCCCGGATAAAATCGCTTCTTGCTGTTGTTAATCACGCCCTTTTCAACCAGTTGCAATATGCCGTCAGAAAATAGCTCAGTGTGAACGCCCAAATCCTTATGATCGGTTAAACAAGATAAAACAGCATCGGGGATTGCACCTATGCCCATCTGCAGGCAATCACCATCGCGTACCAATTGGGCGACATTTTTGCCAATCGCCAGACTCACGGCATCGCCCGTGCCGAAAGAATGGATCGGCAAGGCCGCACTTTCTTCATACACAGCAGCAAAACGGTCGATATGGATAAACCCATCGCCGTGGGTACGTGGCATTTGTGGATTAATATGGGCGATGATCTTGCCCGCCACTTGGCAGGCTGCGAGCGTGGCTTCAACCGAAATGCCTAAGGAACACATGCCGTGCTTATCGGGCGGCGATACTTGGATAATCGCAGTATCAATTTTTTGCTCGCCGGAGCGAAATAACTTAGGCACTTCCGACAGGAAAATCGGCACGTAATCAGCATCACCACTTTGCAATAATGCTCGCGTCGGCACGCCACCGAAAAAACATCGATGGCGTAAATGCCCCTGTAAACTCGGATGGCTTAAGGATTCAGCGCCTTCGGTATGTAACTGTAATAAGGTGAGATTGTCTTTAGTGAGTGCGTGCTGCGCCAACGCATCGAGTAAGATACGCGGCGTGGCGCCCATGGAATGCGTCCACAGCGTCTCGCCACTTTGAATTAATGCAACGGCTTCGAGCGCGCTATGACAAATGATTGCAGGCATAATGAATTCCCTTCCCTAAGCATGATGGCGGCAATGGCCCTAGCAGTAGGGTAAGGGATATCCTAATTAAGCAATATCGATTTCAATGGCTTAGCGCGACTGTTTATCTATAGTTTGCGCTATATCAAACTCTGGATTATTAATTGGATCTCAAAATACACATTCAAGCTATTTTTGCACTAGAGGCTAATAAAACCTCGGGCTAAAATGCTTTGCAGAAATTTGATTAGGGATAACACCAATAAGCCCGTATTAGGTTATCCCCATCAGCGCTCAGCCTTACCAAATATATATCACTTTACCAATAATCAAGTCTTGAGGAATAAACCCAAAATATCGACTATCTAAGCTATTGTCTCTGTTATCACCTAAGACGAAATACTGACCAGCGGGAACTAACCATTCACCCCTTAATGTGTTTTCCTGCACATAATAGCGATCAACCAGTTCTTTCTGATGGCGGAGTAATAATACCTGATAGTGAATGTCATCCAGCGACTCTTGGTAAACGGCTTGAGTCTCAGTGCTCAACTCGGGTAATAAATTTTTATCGATACGTTCGTATTGTGAGTCCAATTCTGCACACGCTTCCCTCGATACATCACAGGCTTTCTGCACAAAAATGGTTTTATCACGATAGATAATCCTATCGCCGGGTAAACCAATGACACGTTTAACATAGTCAATTTTCGGGTTTGCAGGGTATTGAAATACCAATATATCCCCTCTTGCGGGTGTGACCGATGGCGTCGACTTAGCCAGTTGAAAACCTAGATATCGATAGTTACCAAAACCATATTTGCTCACCAACACATGATTGCCGGGCGCTAACGTCGGCTTCATGGATAATGGAATGGACCCATCCACTTTAAATCGGCCTCGCAATGGGCCACGATGTAGTCGCTAAAACTCATCAGAAAGAGGACGGGTCCACCTATGAAGATTACTACAATCGGTTTAGATATCGCAAAGTCTGTTTTTCATGCTGTTGGTGTCGATAAAGCAGGCAAGTTAATCAAAAAGAAAATGCTTAGACGCAAGGACTTGCTTCCCTTTCTTGCTCAAATTGAGCCGTGCCTAATTGTGATGGAAGCCTGTGGTGGAGCAAATTATTGGGCCAGAGAATTTGAGCTGTTGGGCCACAGCGTCAAGTTAATTGCTCCTCAATTTGTAGT
>NZ_JAUOEV010000035.1:0-24333 GCF_031932135.1 Shewanella vaxholmensis | reverse complement strand
TTGACTTACGTCAAACGGCTCAACGAATTCTGTTCGACTTACTAAGTAAGTCTTTGTACATATTGCTATGAACACTCATCACTCTCGTGAAAGAATTGGTTGATTTAAATTTTTGACTGCCAACCCTAAGGTTAAGCAGTTTCGATTAACTCAACACCTGTGAGTGTCCACACAGATTTCTTGTTTTATCTTGTTAAAGAGCAACTCAATATCCGTAAGAAAACTTGAGTACCACACTGAGCGCCGAACGCTTCCAGTTGGCTAGGGCTGCGTATTCTTCGCATTTCCCGTTTCGCGTCAAGGAGTTTTTGCAAACTTTCTCAACACTCATCAATCAGTAAACTCATTGATGAACTGTCACATCAGGCGGCTTAACGCTGTCTGCCGTGTCAGTGGATGCGCATTATAGGGAGCAGGAGATTTTGTGCAAGGGCTTTTTTAATGAAAAAAGATCGCATGGCGATCTTTTAAACGATGGTGATTCTTTTACGTGCAGAGTGCCGATTAATTGGGCTTTTTACTGCCTTTATCGATAAAACCTTGGATTAGTGAGACAGCTTTGGCATCGTCCCAATCAACATAGGATCGAACAAAAGCTATCAATTGGCCCTGTTGATCGAGAATAAATGTCGCTGGAATCGTATCGAGCGGAAAAACATCCCCAAGACTTTGTGGCTGATCGTAGTAAGAGTTGAAGTTTGGCATACCTAACGAGCTTAAGAACGGTTGAACCTGTTGCTTACCTTCTGCATCAATAGAGATAGGCAATAGTACAAAGTCTTCGGCTTTGAACTTGGTCGCGAGTCTTTCGATTGCTGGCAGTTCCCTTACACAGGGTGGACACCAGGTCGCCCACATGTTCACCATGATGATCTTGCCTTTAAATTGACTGAAGTCGATGGCTTTACCATCGACGTCATTAAAGGCGACAGGCTCAATCGGGAAAGTCTTTGGCAAGACATTGATCAAATCAACGGTTGATTCCATCGGTTTAGTCGCCTGCTGCATGCCGGGGTACGCATGCGCGACCCCACCAGCAAGTAACGAAAAGAGGGATGACAACAATAATGCCGTAATGACTTTATGCTTCATTTAGTATTACGCTTTAGCAAGGTATCTAACTCTCGCTGATCTTCTTCGCTAATTTCGTTCGGCACATTACCGCTGATACGTTGTTTACGAATGAAGATAAAACCAATCACGAGACCCATAAGTAATAAACCGATAGGACCCAACCAAAGAATGTAGGTTTTGGTTTCCATCTTAGGGTTATAGAGTACGAACTCACCGTAACGGCTGGTCATAAACTCGATGATCTCATCATCGCCCTTACCTTCGTCTACCATCTTGAAGACTTCAAGACGCAGATCGCGCGCAACCGGTGAGTTTGAGTCGATCAAGTTTTGGTTTTGACACTGTGGGCAACGTAGTTCATGAGCCAAAGACAAACCGCGCTTTTGATTTTCAGGCGTTTTGAATTCGTAAGTATCAACTGGTGTTGCCATAACGGCGGTCGTCATGCTGAATAACAGCACTAGACCACCAATGATTTTTGTCAGCGTTCTCATGATGCGCCATCCTTCGCCGCTTCAGCTTGTAATTGTTGGATCATAGGGTAAAGGGTTTCGCTCCATACGCGTTGGTCGATTGGACCCGCATAACGGAAGCGGATAATACCGTTGTGATCAACCACAAAACTTTCAGGTGCACCATAGACGCCAAGGTCTAATCCTAAACGGCCATCTTTATCATAGATATTGACGTTGTAGGGGTCGCCCTGACGCTTCAACTCTTCTAATGCGGGAGCACGCTCATCGCGATAGTTGATCCCGTAAATTGGCAGAAGATTTTTACGCTTTAGCATCACTAAGAAAGGATGCTCATATTTACAAGATGGACACCAAGTCGCCCACACATTAAGTAATGACACCTTGCCTTTTAATTGCTCATTCGTAATGATCTCAGCTGGTGTCTCTAAGCGTTCCAGTTGGAAAGCCGGAATAGGCTTTCCTTCCAGTGCCGAATCCAATTGCTGCGGATTCAGGAATAAGCCTTTATATAGAAACACCCCCATGGCGAGAAATATGACCAATGGGATAAACAGAACCAACTTCTTCATACATTCCCCAATTATTGAGCCGTTGCCAATTTTGCCTTTTCGGCCGAAGGCGCGACAGCTTCAGTGACTTTTGCACGGTAACGTTTATCCGATGCCGCGAAGAATCCACCAATCATCATGAAAATTGCCCCAAACCATAACCAACGCACGAACGGCTTGTAGTTCAAACGAACCGCAAATTCAGTGCTGGTAATTGGATCGCCCATGGTCACATACAAATCACGGAATAGACCCCAGTCGATACCCGCTTCTGTCATGTCCATAGTACGCACATTATATTGGCGACGATCGGGCTTGAGTAATGTCAGCAGCTCATCACCTTTGTAGACTTCTATCTGTCCCTGCATTGCAGTGTAGTTAGGACCCACTACGTTTTTGGTCTCGAGATATTTAAAGGTATAACCCGCAAGTTCTTGGCTGATACCAGGTCCCATGCGAACACTTTTCTCAATCGAGTAATTCGACACCATAGTGGCACCAATCACAGATACAGCAATACCAAGATGCGCGAAGATCATACCCAGCTGGCTACGGCCCATACGGCTGATGCTGATATCACCTTCTTTCGACTTGACCATATTATAGGCCGCTCTAGCAGTCGCTAAGATAATCCAAGCCGCTGCCGCGATACCAAAGGCAACCCAAGTATTGAATACACCATCGACGATAAATGGCGTCACAATACCGATAGCCGCAGCAATCATTGCAGGGATCAATAACTGACGCTTAAGCTCGCCTACTTTCGATTTTTTCCAACGGATAATTGGACCAATACCCATAAAGCCAAATAAGACTAATACGATAGGCACAAACACAGCGTTGAAGTATGGAGGTCCTACAGAAATTTTACCCATGCCGAGTGCATCGATGAGCAATGGATAGAGTGTACCCAATAGCACAGTACCTGCGGCAACAGTCAGTAACACGTTACAGACCAATAGCATGGTTTCTTTAGACTTCAGCTCGAAACGGGCTGGACTGCTCATTTCACTGGCGCGGAAGGCAAACAGTGTTAATGAACCGCCAATAGCTAAGCCAAGTAACAACAGAATAAACATACCGCGGCTTGGATCGGCTGCGAATGAATGCACAGAGGTTAATACGCCAGAGCGAACAATAAAGGTACCAAGCAAACTTAAAGAGAAAGCGAAGATAGACAGTAATACGGTCCAGTTACGGAAGGCTCCGCGTTTCTCGGTCACAATCAAAGAGTGAACCAGCGCAGTACCCACTAACCAAGGCATGAAAGAAGCGTTCTCTACAGGATCCCAGAACCACCAACCGCCCCAGCCTAATTCATAATATGCCCACCAAGAACCTAACGCGATACCTCCTGTTAGGAAGATCCAAGCGGCTAAGGTCCAAGGACGCGTCCAACGAGCCCATGCAGAATCGAGACGACCGCTCATCAGCGCGGCAATCGCAAATGCAAAACTCACCGAGAAACCCACATAACCTAAATACAGCATAGGTGGATGGAAGATTAATCCCACATCCTGCAGCATTGGGTTCAAGTCACGACCTTCGGCAGGGATCGGGAACAAACGTTCGAATGGACTAGAAGTAAGTAACATGAATAAGCTAAAGCCAATCACGATCAGCGCTAATACTGCCAGTACACGCGCAGTAAACACTTCCTCTAAACCTTTACTAAATAAGGCAACCGCTGCAGCCCAAGTCGATAAAGCAAACACCCAGAACAACAGTGACCCTTCATGACCGCCCCATACGGCCGATATCTTAAAGAAGATAGGTAACTGAGAATTAGAGTGATGTGCCACATAAGCGACGGAGAAATCGTCGACGGCAAAGCTATAAGCCAGTACGACAACAGATACAGTGATAAAAAAGAACATTCCGTACGTTAACGGCCAAGCATACCTAACAAGGTATTGATCTTTACGGGCAACACCTATTAGGGGGACGCTGATTAATAAGAAGGCAAAAGCCACCCCTATTATCAGCGCAAAGTGTCCAAGTTCTGGGATCATGGGTTTTCCTCAGTCTTCAATAATATGTTGATTTAGAAAGACTCTATCTCAACGCACAACATGTTATTCACGCAAATGCACGAAATTTTGCTCATTTTAGTATTTGCTATTGTTCCTGTCTGCCTCTTTCGTACAAAACTGGGTTACTTGTCTCATTCTCAATTTTAGAGGTTGTTGAAAGTCACGGAAGAGGCCCAGTTCTGCATGTGACCGACAAATGACACTTAAGTTTCATACAAAATTTACAAGAAGAATCAATTTGTGAACCAGTGCCCAACTATAAGCTTTCAGTACTGGGATTACCTTATATTACTGTTCAATGAACAATCTTTACGTATAATCTTGCTTCCAAGCCTAGCGGTTACTCCGCTTTCTGCAAACTAAAGTGAATATAGAAACAATGACGACATTTTGGATTTTTATTGCGCTTGTTATGTTAGTCGGCCTTATGCTGATTTGGATCCCGCATTTCAGACAGCAAAAATTGCTGAAAACGGAAGAAGCCGGAGTTCGTAAACAAACGAACCTTGAATTGTTCAATGAACGCTTAGCCACTCTTGAAAAAGAATTAAGCGAGGAGCTACTCGATCAAGCCGAATTCGATGCATTGAAAAAAGAGCTTGAAATCAGTCTACTCCAAGACATCAAACAAGCGAGTGATGATTCACTGGTCAACCAAATCAAGCCAAAGACTATTCTGTGGCCGTCGATCATGTCAGTTTGTTTGGTTGTTATCTCAGGCTATCTCTATCAGCACTTAGGCGCCTTTGAGAATATTGAAACTGCCCAGCAACCTGCCAATCCCCATGCGGGAATGGATACAGCCCAAATCATGATGCAACGCGTGCAGATGATGGAGACTCAAATTAAAGCCGAACCAGAGAACAGCCAACTGTGGTTCAGCTTAGGCCATGCTTATGTATCGGCAAACCAATACGATAAAGGGATTGCGGCTTTCGATAAAGTAATCGAATTGGTCGGAAAACATGCAGAATTGCTCGGTCCCAAAGCGACAGCTATGTATTACAAGGCGGGTCAACAAATGACACCGCAAATCCAAGCGATTATCGATGAATCTTTAGCTATGGATGCTCAAGATCCTTCAACGTTATTACTTGTAGGTATGGATGCCTTCTTTACGGCTGATTACAAGAAAGCCATCGCCTCTTGGCAAACCATTCTAGATAGCGATCGTGCCGATGTTGATCGCGCAGCCTTAATGAATGCTATCGAAACCGCTAACTTACGTATGCAGTCTGAAACAGCGGGGATGCCAAATGATGAAGCCCACAAGCAAGTGAAAGCAAGTGCGACCAAATCAGTCAATGTCACTATATCTATCTCTGCAGAACTTGCCGCTAAAGCCAGCCCTGAAGACACTATCTTTATCTTTGCCCGTGCAACTGAAGGACCAAAAGTCCCATTAGCAGCGACCAAAGTCAGTGCGAAGTCGTTCCCAATTACGGTGACATTAGATGACAGCAGCGGTATGGGTGGTGATAAGAAGTTGAGTGACGCTACCAATGTGGAAGTGATTGCTGTGCTTTCTAAACACGGTAATATCAAACCACAAGCTGGCGATCTTCAAGGTAAGATCAGCACAGTCGCTGTCGGCGATACCGCTAACCTAGTACTTGATACCCAAGTGCAATAAACCCAGTTTATTGCAGACATAAAAAACCGGCTTTGGCCGGTTTTTTATTCACACTGAAAAATTACTGAGCTTTAGACATAAACTCGATAGCTGCTTTGTAATCTTCGTCAGTACAATCGGTACACATACCACCTGGTGGCATAGCATTCAGACCAGTTTTCACACTCTTCACTAGAGCATCAACGCCCTTAGCTAAGCGTGGTTCCCATTCTGCAGCGTTGTGTACTTTTGGAGCACCAGCAACACCCATACTGTGGCATACGGTACATGCCTTATTATAAATAGCCTCAGCATCTTGAGCTGAAGCGTTAACTGACATAGTCAAAGCAGCGACTGCAGTCATTGCTAACAGTTTTTTCATGTTCAATGTTCCTAATGCAAATACGTACAAAGCTCGGCGCTGCCCTTACTTAGGCAGACTCATTATAGCCGACTAAGATTACTACAAACTTCAAGAAATCTCATCTTTTTGTGATTAGAATCTCAACACAAAATGAATCAGGCGACAAGGGGGACAAATTCGTTAATATATTAGCAAGTCGTAAAAAAGTTCGATAAATATTGCGGTTATTGGAACCACATCATATTGCTGACATCTAGTGCAAACCAAGAGTAAACCCCCAATAACGTTTGTGTTAGAATGACTTGTGTTTCCTTCCGGCTTGAGATAGAGGGTTCAGTGACAAATATAACTAAAGAAACCACATTAGTGTCAGCCAGCAAGCTGACCTGTATCCGCGAAGAACGCATCCTTTTTGATGAGTTAAGTTTTGATATTAATGCCGGCGACATTGTTCAAATCGAAGGCCCTAACGGCGCAGGAAAGACCAGTTTATTACGCATATTGGCGGGCCTTTCTCGCCCCTATGCCGGACAAACTTTTTACATTAATGAAGACATAAACCGTTGCCGCGATGAATACAATGAAGACCTCTTGTATTTAGGCCATTTAGCTGGCGTGAAATGCGAGCTGACTGCCGAAGAAAACCTTAATTTCAATTTAAGAATCAGTGGTTATGATGACTTTGATACCTCAGCCATTTTAGCCAAAGTAAACTTAACAGGTTTTGAAGAGGCGCTTGCCGGACATTTATCTGCAGGCCAGCATCGCAGAACTGCGCTATCAAGATTGTGGCATAGCAATTGTAAAATTTGGATCCTTGACGAACCTTTTACCGCGATCGATAAAAAAGGCGTCGAAGAGCTGGAGCAATTATTTATTCAGCATGCGGATAATGGTGGTTGTGTGATCCTCACAACTCACCAAGATATGGGCATTATCAAAGATGATAGGCTTCGTAAAATTCGTCTAGATTATCGCTTCATATAAGGTCAGGCTAAATGAAAAGAGGCATCAGTTTTACCCAGGCATTTTTCACCTTGCTGCAGCGAGATCTTAAAATTGCCATTCGCCACCGCGGCGACATTTTTAACCCACTGCTATTTTTTATTATGGTTGTGACCTTATTCCCACTGGGGATCGGCCCAGAGCCACAGATGTTAGCCCGTGTAGCACCCGGAATAATTTGGGTTGCAGCGTTACTAGCCTCTATGTTGTCACTTGAAAGGCTTTTCAAAGCCGACTTTAGTGATGGTAGCTTAGAACAAATGTTATTGAGTCCGCAGCCATTAGCCATTCTCGTATTAGCTAAAGTGTTAGCCCATTGGATTTTAACCGGTGTGCCACTGATTATTATTGCGCCACTGTTAGCGGTGCTACTCAATTTAGATGGCAATAGTTATGGCGCGTTAATATCGACCCTTGCGCTAGGCACGCCAGTATTGTCGCTATTAGGTGCCATTGGTGTGGCATTAACCGTCGGCCTTAGAAAAGGTGGCGTGTTACTCAGCTTACTTATTTTGCCCTTGTATATTCCGGTTCTCATTTTTGCAACGAGTGCCATAGACGCGGCAGGAATGAATTTACCCTATGACGGTCAGCTCGCTATAATAGGCGCTATGCTGGTCGGATCGTTAACCTTAGCACCTTTTGCAATTGGTGCATCTCTGCGAGTGAGTACTAACTAAAATGTGGAAATGGTTACACCCTTACGCGGATCCTGAACGCGCATATAAGTTATCAGGAACATTATTTCCATGGTTTGCGATTTTAGCAGGTCTGTTTATTGCTGTGGGCACAACATGGGGACTCGTGTTTGCACCGACTGATTATCAGCAGGGTGATAGCTATCGCATCATCTTTATCCATGTCCCAGCAGCTTCTATGTCGATGGCAGCTTACATGGGGATGGCAACAGCGGCCTTTATCGGTTTAGTGTGGCAAATAAAACTTGCCGACTGGGCAGCGGCTTCTATTGCGCCTATTGGTGCAGTGATCACCTTTATTGCTCTCTTTACCGGTGCGGCTTGGGGCAAACCTATGTGGGGCGCTTGGTGGGTATGGGATGCACGCTTAACCTCAGAGCTAGTATTACTGTTCTTATATCTAGGTGTTATCTCACTCTATGCTTCATTTGAGGATAAAGTGCTCGCTGCTCGTGCTGCTGGGATCCTCGCGATTGTGGGTGTAATTAACATCCCAATCATCAAATACTCAGTTGAATGGTGGAGCTCATTGCATCAGCCATCGACTATCCGCATTACCGAGAAATCGACAATGTCGACGGAAATGCTCTATCCACTGTTAATCAATATGCTTGGCTTCGGTCTCATGATAGGTGCCATCACTATTGTGCGATTCAAGGCAGAAATTTTAGCAAGAAATGGCATGCGCCCTTGGGTGCGTGAACTAGCTAAGGCTGAGGAGGTCAAATAATGCAATTCGATTCGATCAGTGATTTTTTTAATATGGGCGGCTATGCATTCTATGTATGGCTATCCTACGGAGTAACCTTCTTTTGCCTGTCAACGCTTATCATTACCAGCGCACGCCAAAAGCGTAAGGTATTAATTGAAATAGCGAAGAAAATGGATAGAGAAGAACGCCTAAAAGAAACTAGGAGTACTAAATCGTGAACCCAAGACGCAAAAAAAGACTGACGTTAGCAGTGGCATTAATCGGTGGTGTTGCCGCGATTACTTCGCTTTTGCTTTATGCGCTGAACTCCAACTTAAACTTATTCTATACACCGTCTGAAATTGTCCACGGCAAAACAGATACTGGCGTCAAACCAGAAATTGGCCAACGCATTCGTGTCGGCGGCATGGTAACAGTCGGTTCTATGGTGCGAGATCCTAAGAGCTTACATGTGCAGTTCGCAGTGCATGACTCTCTAGGCGGCGAAGTACTGGTCACCTATGACGATCTACTGCCCGATCTATTCCGTGAAGGACAAGGTATTGTGGCGCAAGGCGTGCTAAGTGCTGATGGTAAGCTAGAAGCGACTGAAGTACTGGCTAAGCATGATGAAAACTACATGCCGCCAGAAGTTGCCGAAGCCATGGGCCAAAAGCACGAAAAGTTGGATTACAGCCAACAGAAGGCACCAGACACTAAGTAAGCGATTGATGAAGTAGCAACAGCATACACAATAAGCCTCCTAGCCTAATAACTAGTGAGGCTTTTTTATTATCTCAATCTAGATAATAAAAGGTGAACTATACTCAAGGCAGGTTCAAAACCTAAGACTGCGTATGATTCAAATAACACCATTAAACATAAACTTGCATTGTGTTGCCCTACTCTTATGCCTTGTGAGTCTCTCGCAGAACGCCAATGCAGCTAAAGTGATCGTGATCGAAAGCTATCACCATGGATATCAATGGGACCAAGAATACTACCGAGCGATTAATGACACGCTTAGCCCCCTGCACGATGTGAGTTATTTCGAAATGGATACCAAGCGTTTACCAAAGGAGCAATTTGCCGAAAGAGCTGATTTAGCGTGGAAGTACATCCAAAGCCAAGCACCTCAACTGGTTATTCTCGCCGATGATAATGCGGTTAACCTGTTACATCAGCACCTCAATGACAGCTTAATCCCAGTGGTCTATCTTGGGGTGAATATGAACCCTAGAGAGTATCATCTCAATGAGCACAAGCGCTTTACCGGTGTCATAGAAAGGCCGCTGCTACGACGCTCACTCCTCCTCATTCAACGCTTACTCCCACAGACTGTGCACCGTAAAATACTAGTCCTATTTGACCAAGGTGTTACCTCAGACTCAGCCGCAGAATACATCAGCAAGCAACACTCTAGTATTTTGGGTGATATCGAAGTGAATCTGGTGCAATTGTCACAGCTAGCAGATTGGCAGCAACAGGTATTGACGGCGAAAAAGCAAGGCTATAACGCCATTGTCGTAGCGCTATACCATACAGTAAGAGATGCAGAGAATCGTTCTGTTGATGCGGATCAGCTACTAAAGTGGATATCTGAACATACCCCAGTACCCAATTTCGGTTTTTGGGGATTCAGTGTCTCCGCCGAGGGTAATATTGGCGGCTACGTACTCGATGGCTATCATCATGGCGAAATAGCAGCGAATATGGCGTTAAAAATACTGGCTGGCGAGAAAACCGAAAACATCTTTCCAGTGACAGATGATCTTGGGAAATACATGTTTAGTCAGCAAGGTTTGGCCAAATGGAATATTAGCCTACCGAAAGAAATCGAGAAAAATACACTCTGGGTGAAGTAATGAAAAAAAGACATAAAAAAGCCGGGCATTGCCCGGCTTTTTAAAAGTGTAACCTTAATTACTCAGCAGCTTCAACATCAACAGCTTGAGCAGCTTCTGGACGGCCAACTAGCTCGATGTAAGCCATAGGGGCTTTATCACCAGCACGTAAACCGCACTTAAGGATACGGGTATAGCCACCAGGACGTTCCTGGTAACGTGGACCCAACTCAGTAAATAACTTACCAACGACTTCAGCGTCGCGAGTACGTGCAAACGCTAAACGACGGTTTGCAACGCTGTCACTCTTAGCAAGTGTTATCAGAGGCTCAACTACGCGACGCAGTTCTTTCGCTTTAGCCACAGTTGTCTTGATGATCTCATGACGAACTAGTGAACCGGCCATGTTGCGAAACATGGCTTGGCGATGACTGCTGTTACGGTTTAGTTGACGACCACTCTTACGATGGCGCATGACCTAATCCTTATAACCTAAATCTGTACAAACCTGAGACTTATAGGTCGTCTGCTAAACTAGCTGGAGGCCAGTTTTCCAAACGCATACCTAACGACAGTCCGCGAGAAGCTAAAACATCCTTAATTTCAGTAAGAGATTTCTTACCTAAGTTCGGGGTTTTCAGCAACTCAACTTCAGTGCGCTGTACCAGATCTCCGATGTAATGAATCGCTTCGGCTTTCAAGCAGTTAGCCGAACGTACAGTTAGCTCTAAATCGTCGACAGGACGCAGCAGAATCGGATCGAATTCCGGTTTCTCTTCTTTCAGCTCTGGCTCAGTCACGTCACGTAACTCTACAAACGCATCTAGCTGTTCAGCCAGAATAGTTGCAGAACGACGGATAGCTTCCTCAGGATCGATAGTACCGTTTGTGGTCATATCGATAACGAGTTTATCTAAGTCAGTACGCTGTTCTACACGTGCTGCTTCTACATTGTAGGCAATACGTGCAACTGGCGAGAAAGAAGCATCAACCAGCAAGCGGCCGATTGGGCGATCATCGTCTTCGGTCTGTGCACGAGCAGATGCTGGTACATAACCACGACCACGCTCAACGCGAATACGCATGCTGATATCATTGTTACCTGTCAGATGACAGATAATATGATCAGGATTCACGATAGTGACATCACCATCATGCGTGATATCTGCTGCGATGACAGGGCCTGCGCCGGACTTGCTCAACGTAAGCATAGCCTCGTCTTTACCCTCGATAGTCACTGCTAACCCTTTCAGGTTTAACAAGATCTCAAGGATATCTTCTTGAACGCCTTCCTTACTGCTGTATTCGTGCAGTACACCGTCAATCTCGACTTCGGTAACCGCGCAGCCGGGCATAGACGACAATAGGATGCGACGCAACGCGTTACCTAAAGTGTGGCCGAAACCACGCTCAAGTGGTTCCAATGTAACCTTGGCACGTGTTGAGTTAACCTGCTCGATATCAACGAGACGCGGTTTAAGAAATTCTGTAACAGAACCCTGCATTGTGTCCTCTCTTGTTTGTTAGCCTTACTTAGAGTAAAGCTCGACGATCAGCTGTTCGTTAATTTCCGCAGACAAATCGCTACGTTCTGGAACGCGCTTGAAAGCACCTTCCATTTTCGCGCTGTCGACTTCAACCCATGTAGGCTTCTCGCGTTGAGCTGCCACTTCTAAAGCCGCTTTAATACGAGCTTGAGTACGTGACTTCTCGCGGATGCTCACAACATCATTCGCAGACACTTTGAATGATGGAATGTTAACAACACGACCGTTAACCATAATTGATTTATGGCTCACTAGCTGACGTGATTCTGCACGAGTTGCACCGAAGCCCATACGATAAACTACGTTATCAAGACGGGTTTCTAAAAGCTGAAGCAGGTTTTCACCTGTGTTGCCTTTAGTACGTGCAGCATCTTTGTAATAGTTACGGAATTGTTTTTCTAACACACCGTAAATACGACGAACTTTTTGTTTTTCGCGTAACTGAGTACCATACTCTGACAAACGTGGCTTACGAGCGCCATGTTGTCCAGGTGCAGTTTCCAGTTTACACTTTGAATCGATTGCTCTCACACCGCTTTTTAAGAAAAGGTCTGTACCTTCTCGGCGGCTGAGCTTGAGCTTGGGACCCAAGTATCTTGCCATGATCTTTCTCCAACTATCCTAATGAAACGACGTTATACACGACGCTTTTTAGGAGGACGACAACCATTATGAGGGATCGGCGTCACATCGGTAATGTTGGTAATTTTATAACCAACAGCGTTCAGCGCACGAATGGCTGACTCACGACCTGGACCTGGACCCTTCACAAACACTTCAAGGTTTTTTAAACCGTAGTCTTGAGCAGCAGCACCTGCACGCTCAGCAGCCACCTGTGCAGCAAATGGAGTAGATTTACGTGAACCACGGAAACCTGAACCACCTGAAGTAGCCCATGACAACGCATTACCTTGACGATCTGTAATGGTGACAATAGTGTTGTTGAAAGAAGCATGGATATGAGCCATGCCATCTGCAACCTGTTTACGTACGCGCTTACGCGGAGAACGTGACGGAACTTTAGCCATTGCTTTACCTTCCCGTTACTTTCTAATTGGTTTACGTGGACCTTTACGCGTACGCGCATTGGTCTTAGTACGTTGCCCACGGAGAGGCAGGCTACGGCGATGGCGGAGACCACGATAACAACCAAGATCCATAAGACGCTTGATGTTCATTGAAATCTCACGACGTAAGTCACCTTCTACTAGGTATTTAGCGACTTCTTCGCGTAGTGTGTCTATTTGAGCTTCGCTCAATTCCTTGATCTTAGCAGTTTCAGCGATTGCTGTAGCCGCGCAGATTGCTCTAGCGCGAGTACGGCCGATGCCGAAAATTGCAGTCAATGCGATGACTGTATGCTTTTGATCAGGAATGTTAATGCCAGCGATACGGGCCACTATGCACTCCTTAAAGTTAAAGGCCAACTGCGAAAAGCCCGAAAGGATACTCGACAGTCGACAGATTTGCAAACAAAATTTTGTTCAGCCCAATTTATGGGCTGAACAAATTACTTTTTAGCCTTGACGCTGTTTGTGTTTTGGTTCAACACAGATAACGCGTACAACGCCACTACGCTTGACGATCTTGCAGTTACGGCAGATCTTCTTCACGGAAGCTCGAACTTTCATTTCATCACTCCGTAAAGCTACTTAGCGACCAAAGCGATCTAAATTAGCTTTGTTTACTAGGTTAGCTTTCTTCATCACAGACTCATACTGATGAGACATCATATGCGTCTGAACCTGAGCCATGAAGTCCATGATCACGACTACCATAATGAGTAGTGAAGTACCGCCAAAATAGAACTGTACTTTCCACGCGATTAACATGAACTCCGGAATTAAGCAGATAAAGGTTATGTATAACGCGCCTGCCAATGTCAAACGGGTCATAACTTTATCAATGTAACGCGAAGTCTGTTCTCCAGGACGGATCCCAGGGATGAATGCACCACTCTTCTTCAAGTTATCTGCTGTTTCACGTGGGTTAAACACCAACGCAGTATAGAAGAAACAGAAAAAGATAATCGCTGTTGCATATAATAATGAGTAAAGCGGTTGTCCAGGTGACACAGCCAGTGAAAAATCACTTAACCATGACATGGACTCATTTTGACCGAACCACTGAGCCAGTGTTCCAGGAAACAAAATGATGCTTGACGCAAAAATTGGCGGAATAACACCTGCCATGTTTATTTTCAGCGGTAGATGGGTACTTTGCGCAGCGAACACCTTACGGCCTTGCTGACGCTTAGCATAGTTAACGACGATACGACGCTGACCACGTTCCACAAACACTACAAAATAAGTCACTGCAAACACAATTACCGCGAGCAACAACAATACTAACACATTCAAGTCACCTTGACGCGCCTGCTCAGCCGTTTGGCCGATAGCGGAAGGTAATCCAGCAACAATACCTGCGAAAATCAAAATCGAGATACCATTACCTATACCACGTTCGGTAATTTGCTCACCTAGCCACATAAGGAACATAGTTCCTGTTACTAAGCTCACAACCGCAACAAAGTAGAATCCAAATCCAATGTTGACCACAAGGCCTGGCACTAAGTTTGGTAACCCGGTTGCAATACCGACCGACTGGAATGTACCCAGCACTAAGGTACCCCATCTGGTATATTGACTGATTTTCTTACGTCCTGATTCGCCTTCTTTTTTCAATTCAGCGAGTGCAGGATGTACCACAGTCAACAGTTGCATGATAATCGATGCCGAAATGTACGGCATAATACCTAATGCAAAGATAGAGGCACGCTCAAGGGCACCACCCGAGAACATGTTAAACATGCCAAGGATGGTTCCACTTTGCTGAGCAAACAGCTCTGCTAATACAGCTGCGTCAATACCAGGAATTGGCACAAACGAACCGGCTCTAAAGACGATAATCGCACCAATCACGAACAGGAGGCGAGCTTTCAATTCTGAAAGTCCACCTTTCGCGCTTTTTAAATCAAGTCCTGGTTTTGCCATCGACGTATTATTCCTCGATCTTACCGCCGGCAGCTTCAATAGCTGCACGTGCACCTTTGGTTACCTTCAGACCTTTAACAGTCACAGGGCGCTCAATGGTACCTGAAAGAACAATTTTCGCAAACTGGATGTTGCGAGTTATAACGTTCGCATCTTTCAGAGCGTTTAAGTCGATAACATCACCGTTAACTTTTGCCAGTTCGAGTACACGAACTTCAGCTGTTACCATAGCGCGACGCGAGGTAAAACCAAATTTAGGTAAACGGATTTTAAGTGGCATTTGACCACCTTCAAATCCTGGGCGTACACCGCCACCAGAACGAGACTTTTGGCCTTTATGACCACGACCCGCTGTTTTACCTAGACCTGAGCCCATACCACGGCCTACACGCTTTGGTGCATGCTTAGAGCCTGCAGCTGGAGATAGAGTATTTAAACGCATCTATTAATCCTCCACCTTAACCATGTAGTAGACCTTGTTGATCATACCGCGAACAGAAGGAGTATCTTCTAATTCAACAGTGTGACCAATGCGACGCAAACCAAGACCCGTTAGGGTTGCACGATGCTTCGGTAAACGACCGATACCGCTTTTAGTTTGAGTAACTTTTACAGTTTTAGTTGCCATGGTGCATTACCCCCGAATTTCGTCAACATTCAGGCCACGCTTAGCTGCGATTTGCGAAGGTGACTTCATGTGCACCAAAGCATCGACAGTCGCGCGAACGATGTTGATCGGGTTAGTAGAACCGTATGCTTTTGACAGAACGTTATGAACGCCTGCTACTTCCAATACGGCACGCATTGCGCCACCGGCAATAATACCAGTACCTTGTGATGCAGGTTGCATGTACACAAGAGAACCAGTATGACGACCTTTAACTGGGTGATGCAGAGTACCTGCATTCAACTCAACGGTCACAATGTTACGACGAGCTTTTTCCATAGCTTTTTGAATCGCTGCTGGAACTTCACGTGCCTTGCCATAGCCGTAGCCAATCTTACCGTTACCATCACCCACTACTGTCAGTGCTGTGAAGCTAAAGATACGACCGCCCTTAACTACTTTAGAAACACGATTAACTGCAATCAATTTCTCTTGCAGATCGTCTTTTTGCTGAGCTTCTAATTTAGCCATTTTATAACCCCTTAGAACTTCAGGCCAGCTTCACGAGCTGCATCTGCTAACGCAGCTACACGACCGTGATACTTGAAACCAGAACGATCGAACGCAACTGAAGTTACGCCTTTTTCGATCGCGCGCTCAGCAACAAATTTACCTACTGCTTTCGCTGCGTCTACGTTACCGGTACTCTTCAGTAGCTCTTTAACCGCTTTTTCTACGGTTGAAGCAGCTGCCAACACCTGAGCTTCAGGATTGATCACCTGAGCATAAATGTGACGCGGTGTACGATGTACAACCAGACGGTTCACGCCCAGCTCTTGGATCTTCTTACGAGCGCGAGTAGCGCGACGTAAGCGAGATGTTTTCTTATCCATATCGCGTTACCTACTTCTTCTTAGCCTCTTTACGGCGTACTACTTCGTCGTCATAGCGAACACCCTTGCCTTTGTATGGCTCTGGTGGACGGTATCCGCGAATCTCAGCAGCGACTTGGCCAATTAACTGTTTATCAACGCCACGTAGGACGATATCAGTTTGGCTAGGACACTCTGCAGTAACGCCTGCGGGCAGTTTGTGTACTAACGGATGAGAGAAACCTAAAGTCAGGTCAATATCAGAACCGACGAGTTTCGCACGGTAACCAACGCCAACTAACTTTAACTTACGCTCAAAACCTTGAGATACACCAACAACCATGTTGTTTACTAATGCACGAGTTGTACCTGCCTGTGCCCAAGCGTTAACAACGCCTTCGACAGGAAGGAACTTAACTACGCCAGCTTCAATAACAACATTGACCGCATTGTTGATCACTCGAGTCAGACTACCTTTTCCGCCTTTGACGGTAAGAGTCTGTTCGTTCAAGGTCACCTCTACGCCAGCTGGAATAGATACTGGTGCTTTTGCTACACGAGACATTCCTAGCTCCTTAAGCTACGTAGCAGATAACCTCGCCACCCATGCCTGCAAGGCGGGCGGCACGATCAGTCATCAAGCCTTTAGAAGTGGACACAATTGCGACACCCAGACCGCCCATCACCTTTGGAAGTTCGTTTTTACCTTTGTAAATACGAAGACCAGGGCGACTTACACGCTGGATAGTCTCAACGACTGGTTGGCCTTGGAAATACTTTAAAGTAACTTCCAGTTCAGGCTTGGCTTCATCTGCTACGGCGTAATCAGCGATGTAACCTTCTTCTTTAAGCAGTTTCGCAATAGCGACTTTCAACTTAGCAGAAGGCATCTTCACCGATACGTGGTTAGCAGCTTGGCCGTTACGAATACGGGTTAACATATCCGCAATAGGATCTTGCATGCTCATATTAGCTTACTCCGTGACAAGTGCTTACCAGCTGGCCTTACGCAGGCCAGGAACTTCACCACGCATGGTTGCTTCACGTAATTTGATACGGCTTAAGCCGAATTTACGTAAGAAGCCATGAGGGCGACCAGTTTGATTACAACGATTGCGTTGACGCGCAGCGCTGGAATCACGTGGTAGAGCTTGCAACTTAAGTACTGCATCCCAACGGTCTTCGTCAGAAGAAGCTGGACTTGCAATGATAGTCTTAAGAGCCGCACGCTTTTCAGCGTACTTGGCCACGAGCTGTGCACGTTTAACTTCACGTGCTTTCATTGATGTTTTTGCCATTACGCTACCCTTATTTCTTGAATGGGAAGTTAAAAGCGTCTAACAAAGCACGACCTTCTTCATCATTCTTCGCAGTAGTAGTGATAACAATATCCATACCACGAATCTTATCGATTTTATCGTAATCGATTTCTGGGAAGATGATCTGCTCACGCACGCCCATTGCGTAGTTACCACGGCCGTCAAACGCTTTAGCGCTTAAGCCACGGAAGTCACGAATACGTGGGATTGCGATATCGACTAAACGCTCTAAGAATTCCCACATACGCTCACCGCGTAGGGTCACTTTACAGCCAATAGGGTAGCCTTCACGGATTTTAAAACCAGCAACTGACTTACGAGCAACAGTCACTACTGGCTTTTGACCAGCGATTGCAGTCATATCACGGACAGCATGGTCCATGATTTTCTTGTCTGCAACAGCTTCGCCAACACCCATGTTCAGGGTGATTTTCTCAATCCGAGGGACTTGCATGACACTGGTATAACCGAACTTTTTAGCAAGTTCAGCGACAACAGTCTCTTGGTATTTATCATGCAGTTTCGCCATCGTTTACTCCAATTACTTAACGAGTTCACTGTTCGATTTGAAGAAACGAACTTTTTTGCCGTCTTCAAAGCGGAAACCAACGCGATCAGCTTTGCCAGTGGCAGAGTTGAAAATCGCTACATTTGATGCTTGTATCGGTGCTTCTTTCTCAACAATACCGCCAGCTACGCCCAATTGTGGGTTTGGCTTTTGGTGTTTTTTGACAAGATTGATGCCTTCAACAATCAATTTACCAGTAGGAAGGACTTGAGAAACTTTTGCACGTTTACCCTTGTCTTTACCTGCTAATACAATCACTTCGTCTTCACGACGTATTTTAGCTGCCATTTTGAAGCTCCTTACAGTACTTCTGGTGCCAGCGAGACAATTTTCATAAATTGCTCATTACGCAATTCACGTGTCACTGGTCCAAAGATACGAGTACCAATCGGCTGCAGGTTGTTGTTCAAAAGAACAGCTGCATTCCGATCGAAGCGAATGACAGAACCGTCTGGACGACGTACGCCTTTCTTAGTACGGACTACCACCGCGTTATACACATCGCCTTTCTTCGCTTTAGCGCGAGGAATCGCTTCTTTAACAGAAACTTTGATGATGTCGCCGATACCGGCATAACGACGATGAGAGCCACCCAAGACCTTAATACACTGAACTCTGCGTGCGCCGCTGTTACAAGCAACGTCAAGAGTCGATTGCATTTGGATCATTTTAAGTGCTCCGCTATCGTTACTACACAATTCCCACTATGGGACAATAAAAACACTCATTTTTGCTATTAATTTAGTCAAAAATGGCGCGCAAATATAACACCATAAAAGTGGAATGTATAGTATTAAAAAACAAACGGCCCCACATTCTGGAGCCGTTTACCTAAATACCTAATTAACTTAGGCCTTTGATACTACTTCAACCAGGGTCCAAGACTTAGTCTTAGACAAAGGACGACATTCGCGAATCGCTACTAAATCGCCTTCATTGCACTGATTAGTTTCGTCATGTGCATGGATCTTAGTCGTACGCTTAATGTATTTCCCATAAATTGGGTGTTTCACTTGGCGTTCGATAGCAACAGTAATGGACTTGTCCATTTTGTTGCTAGTTACACGACCCTGCAAAGTACGGATTTTATCAGACATTATGCACCCGCCTTAGAAGTAATAATGGTCTTAACGCGCGCAATATTACGGCGCACTAATTTCAGTTGATTAGTCTGAGTCAACTGACCAGTGGCGTGTTGCATACGCAGGTTGAACTGCTCACGCAGCAGACCAAGTAGTTCAGCGTTCAGTTCTTCAACGCTCTTTTCTCTCAGTTCGCTCGCTTTCATTACATCACCGTCTTAGTTACGAAGGTAGTCTTAATTGGAAGCTTGGCAGCAGCTAAAGCAAACGCTTCACGAGCGATCACTTCAGAAACACCATTCATCTCATAAAGAACCTTACCAGGTTGAATCTGACATACCCAGTATTCAACGTTACCCTTACCTTTACCCATACGCACTTCGAGAGGCTTAGAGGTAATCGGTTTGTCCGGGAAAACTCGAATCCAAATTTGTCCCTGACGCTTAATGTGACGTGTCATGGCACGACGTGCAGATTCGATCTGACGCGCAGTTAAACGGCCACGGCCGACTGCTTTCAGACCAAAAGTACCAAAGCTAACTTCGGTACCGTTCGCCAGACCGCGGTTGCGGCCTTTGAACATCTTGCGAAACTTCATACGTTTAGGTTGCAGCATTGCCGGCTCTCCTATTTACCACGAGGCTTGCGCTTAGGTTGCTGCTGCTTCGGTTCTTCAATCTGTGGCAGCATTCCATCTAGAACTTCACCTTTGAAGATCCAAACTTTAACGCCAATCACACCGTATTGGGTGTGACTTTCAGATGTAGAATAGTCGATATCAGCACGCAAAGTATGTAAAGGTACACGACCTTCACGATACCACTCATCACGCGCAATCTCAGCTCCGCCTAAACGGCCACTAACTTGTACTTTGATACCTTGAGCACCAATACGCATTGCGTTTTGAACTGCGCGCTTCATAGCACGACGGAACATAACACGACGCTCTAATTGCTGTGCAATTGAATCAGCAACTAACTTGGCATCTAGCTCAGGTTTACGGATCTCAGCGATGTTAATTTGAGCAGGAGTGCCAGCGAGTTTTGACACTGCAGCACGCAATACTTCAACGTCTTCACCTTTCTTACCAATCACAACACCTGGACGGGCAGTGTGAATCGTAACGCGGATGCTTTTCGCTGGACGTTCGATAACAATCTTAGATACTGAAGCAGCTTGTAATTTCTCTACAAGAAACTTACGCACTTCCCAGTCGCTGTTCAGATTATTTGCGTAATCTGATTTATCTGCGTACCAGGTAGAGATCCAAGGCTTGGTGATACCCAGACGGATACCATTAGGATGTACTTTCTGTCCCATTGCTCTCTCCTAGCGATCTGATACAACCACAGTAATGTGGCTGGTACGCTTCATGATACGATCAGCGCGGCCTTTAGCACGTGGCATGATACGCTTCATAGTTGGGCCTTCATCTACGAAGACGGCTCCTACTTTAAGCTCATCAATATCCGCGCCTTCGTTGTGTTCGGCGTTTGCGATAGCTGAGTCAAGTACTTTTTTAACCAGTACGGCGGCTTTCTTGGGGCTGAAAGTCAAAATTTCGAGTGCCTTAGCAACAGGCAAACCACGAATTTGATCAGCAACCAGACGGGCCTTCTGCGCAGACGTACGGGCAAAACGATGTTTAGCTAAAACTTCCATCTTATTCCTCCCGTATTAACGCTTCTTCGCTTTCTTATCAGCGGCATGGCCACGATAAGTGCGAGTTGGTGAAAATTCACCAAGTTTGTGGCCGATCATTTCGTCAGTTACGAACACAGGAACGTGCTGACGACCATTATGGACAGCGATGGTCAAACCAATCATATTTGGAATGATCATAGAGCGACGTGACCAAGTCTTAATAGGCTTTTTGTCACCGGCTTCCATCGCTTTCTCTACCTTCTTCAGCAAGTGCAGGTCAATGAAGGGACCTTTCTTGAGAGAACGTGGCATGGCGAATCCTCTTACTATTTATTACGACGACGTACGATGTACTTGTCAGTGCGCTTGTTACTACGAGTTTTATAACCCTTAGTTGGCACACCCCATGGAGTCACTGGGTGACGACCACCAGAAGTACGGCCTTCACCACCACCGTGTGGATGGTCTACTGGGTTCATTGCAACACCGCGAACTGTAGGACGAATGCCTCTCCAGCGCTTAGCACCTGCTTTACCTAACTGGCGTAGCATGTGTTCGGCATTACCAACTTCACCAAATGTCGCGCGGCAATCAACTGGCACTTTACGCATTTCGCCTGAGCGAAGACGTAGAGTGGCATATGCGCCATCACGAGCAACAACTTGTACATAAGCCCCTGCAGAACGAGCGATCTGAGCACCTTTACCAGGCTTCATTTCAACAGCGTGAACTACAGAACCTACTGGGATGTTGCGCAGTGGCATAGCGTTACCGGTTTTGATCTCGGCAGCAACACCAGACTGGATCTTATCGCCAGCTTGCATGCCTTTGGCAGCAAGAATATAACGACGCTCACCATCCGCATACAATACTAACGCGATGTTAGCTGTACGGTTTGGATCGTATTCCAGACGCTCAATCTTTGCAGGGATACCATCTTTATCGCGTTTGAAGTCGATTAGACGATAATGCTGCTTATGACCACCACCTACGTGACGGACAGTGATACGGCCAGTATTGTTACGGCCACCACTTTTAGATTTTTTCGCCAACAGGCCAGCAAAGGGTTTACCCTTATGCAGGTCAGTGTTCACCACTTTAACTACGTGGCGACGACCTGGAGAGGTTGGCTTACACTTAATAACTGCCATGATAATTCTCCTTTGCTTACTCAGCGCCGCCGACGAAATCGATGTCAGCACCAGCAGCTAGAGTTACATAGGCTTTTTTCCAATCGCTACGACGACCAGTACGGCCACCAGTGCGTTTAGTTTTGCCTTTGCTTACTAAAGTGCGAACTGAATCAACTTCAACTTCAAATAGCTTAGCAACAGCAGCTTTAATTTCAGCTTTAGTTGCATCGATAGCTACGCGGAAAACAACAGTGTTGTGCTTCTCAGCGTTCACAGTACTCTTTTCAGAGATGTGTGGAGCGAGAATAACTTTTAGCAAACGTTCTTCGCGGATCATCATGCTAGCATCTCCTCGATTTGCTTCACTGCGTCAGCAGTCACAAGCACAGTGTTGAACGCGATCAGACTAACTGGGTCAAGACCCGCTACGTCACGAACGTCAACTTTGTACAGGTTACGAGCTGCTAAGAATAAGTTCTCATCAACTTCTGCAGTCACAATCAGAACGTCTTCAAGGTTCATTGCTTTCAATTTAGCTTTCAGCTCTTTAGTTTTAGGAGCTTCAACACCGAAAGATTCAACAACAACCAGACGCTCTTGACGTACCAATTCAGACAGAATGCTTTTCAGCGCGCCGCGGTACATCTTTTTGTTAACTTTTTGGCTATGATCTTGGGTTTTAGCAGCGAATGTTACGCCACCGCCACGCCAGATTGGGCCTTTAACAGAACCAGCACGAGCACGGCCAGTTCCTTTTTGGCGCCAAGGCTTTTTGCCTGAGCCAGTTACTTCCGCACGAGTCTTTTGAGCACGAGTGCCCTGACGCGCGTTTGCAGCGTATGCTACAACTACCTGATGAACCAGTGCCTCGTTAAAGTCACGGCCGAAGGTAGTTTCGGAAACTTCAAGAGCGCTTTGCGCGTCTTTCAATACCAATTCCATTACTATCTCCTCAGACCTTAAGCTTTAACGGCAGGCTTGATAATCAAGTCGCCATTGGTAGCGCCAGGAACAGCGCCACGGACTAGTAGCAGGTTACGCTCAACATCTACACGAACTACAACTAGATTTTGAGTAGTAACACGCTCGGCACCCATATGGCCTGACATTTTTTTGCCTTTGAATACGCGACCAGGCGTTTGGTTCTGACCGATAGAACCATTCGAGCGGTGCGACAAAGAGTTACCGTGAGTCATATCTTGAGTACGGAAGTTCCAACGCTTAACGCCGCCTTGGAAGCCTTTACCTTTTGATTGACCAGTAACATCTACTTTCGCTACGTCTGCGAAAATATCAACATTTAGCTCAGCACCAACTTCAATGCCCTCGCCTTCACCGTCTACCAAACGCATTTCCCACAAACCACGACCGGCTTCAACACCGCTCTTGGCAAAGTGACCTGCTTCTGGTTTAGTGATGCGATTGGCTTTTTTGGTGCCAGTTGTAACTTGAAGTGCACGGTAGCCGTCAGTTTCTAAAGTTTTCACTTGAGTAACACGGTTGCCTGCAACTTCAATTACAGTAACTGGTATTGAAACACCATCTTCAGTGAAGATGCGAGTCATACCAACTTTACGACCAATAAGACCGATAGCCATCTCTCAAACCTCTTCTTACTAGGATCTCAATTAACCCAAGCTAATCTGTACGTCGACACCAGCCGCAAGATCTAAACGCATTAATGCGTCAACAGTCTTTTCAGTTGGCTCTACGATGTCAACCAGGCGCTTGTGTGTACGTAATTCGTACTGGTCACGAGCATCTTTATTAACGTGCGGAGAGATCAAAATGGTATAACGCTCTTTGCGAGTAGGTAGTGGAATTGGACCACGAACCTGCGCGCCTGTACGCTTAGCAGTTTCAACGATTTCCGCTGTAGACTGATCAATTAAGCGATGATCAAATCCCTTTAAGCGGATACGGATTCTTTGGTTCTGCATTGACCAGAGCTCCTAAAATGGACATATAAAAAATCACCCTCTAGCTTCTTCTATATAGAAAAGCAGAGCGAGATGATTTAACCGTTCGACTCCCAATCGGAGCCGCTATGATAATGATTAACTTCAGCGACTAATCATTTAATTCGTCAACCTAAGTCGACGAGGGGGCCATTATACCTATCTAAATCCGGATATCAAGCCCGCTGTGTAAATAGTCATCAAATAACTATTCAACTTCAGAGTGGCGAGCATTTTACACAAATCTGTAGATAAAACTAGCCCT
>NZ_JAUOEV010000034.1:0-26915 GCF_031932135.1 Shewanella vaxholmensis | reverse complement strand
AAAATCAGCTTTCCGAATTATTATTAACGTGGTCCAGAGATGGACACGGTAATAAACAGAATTTGCTTGGTGACAATAGCCTTGTGGAACCACCTGATCCCATCCCGAACTCAGAAGTGAAACGCAAACGCGCCGATGGTAGTGTGGGGTCTCCCCATGTGAGAGTAGGTCATCGCCAAGCGCCTAATTTAGGTTAATGTGCAAACGTTAAACTAAAGGAGCGGTAGTTCAGTTGGTTAGAATACCGGCCTGTCACGCCGGGGGTCGCGGGTTCGAGTCCCGTCCGCTCCGCCAACATAAAGACGAAAGCCTCTACAGCAATGTAGAGGCTTTTTTCGTTATGCAATTTATTTCTATTGTCGCGGCTTTTTTGCAAGGATCTAGTCCACCCCCGCGTCGCGTTCATGAGTTCATTGTCTCTACCTGTATAGAATGCATATCTTTTTAAAGGTTGCAACTCATTCGTAGTAAACTTAAATCTCAACCTATTTTTGCCTAATTTCGTCCCACTTTATCCATATTATGTCTTTCACGCACTGAATGACGCTTGTGCGCGACTTGGCAGTATTGACCTGTGACACTGATCTCGGACAAATTAAACGGTATAATGCCTTATGTCTTTCATGAGTAACGAAAATGAATTGTCGTCTTGGGTGTGGTGCTTGCTGTATTGCGCCTTCAATTAGCAGCGGTATTCCTGGTATGCCAAATGGTAAGGCTGCGGGTGAGCGTTGTGTGCAGCTGAGTGATGCCAATTTATGTTTGATCTTCGGCTCGCCCGATCGTCCCGCGGTTTGCAGTGATTTCGATGCATCGGAAGATGTATGTGGTCATTCGAACGAAGAGGCGCTTTGGTTGATTACCCAACTCGAAGCTCAAACCTCTCATTAAGTTTATCGCTGACAGGTGAAATATGCAGTTAACTCGTTATACCGATTTTGGCGTTCGAACCTTGATGTATTTGGCGGTTCAGCCAGACAGAACCACTTTATTTAGAATTGCTGAAATTACTCAGGTATTTGATCTGTCTCCAAATCATGTCTCTAAGATAGTGCATCATTTAGGCAAGATGGGTTACCTCGAAACCATTCGCGGCAAGATGGGCGGTTTCCGTTTGGGTAAGCCTGCGAGTGAGATTAATTTAGGCCAGTTAGTTCGTGTGTTAGAAAACTCGTTAGCACCGATTGATTGCAGTAAACCTTACTGCCGATTCACGCCAGCTTGTAAGTTGAAAGGCGTGTTAGCACAAGCAGTTGAAGCGTATTTGAATGTGCTCGATCAATATACTCTGCTGGACATTGTGAGTAATAGTGATGAGTTACTTGCCTTGTTGCCTGACATGTCTATCTCAGTGTTACAGCTGGATTAGTTCCATTTTTGTGTGCAATGCCGATGGGGAGTAAGCTTGATGCAGGTACTAGATCAATCCCCTCGGTTTTTAGTCTTTGTAGATTGGCCTTTAAGAAGCGCATGGTTTCTGGATAAGGATGGGCAATCGCCACTAGGCTACCTTGAGTGTGTGCCTGACTTATCATTAAGTTAAATTGTCTTTCGAGTGCTTTAGCACTGGTATCATTGTCTAGAAACAGTTGGCGTTTTAATAACGGCACGCCTAACTGATCCGCTGTCTCTCCCGCCTTAGTGAATCTTGTTGTCATACTATCGATAAAATACAGATGCTTTTGTTTGAGGGTTTCCATCACCCACAGCATAGGATCATCGAGTTGAGTCAGTAAGCTCCCCATGTGGTTATTGGCACCTTTAGCAAAAGGAACGCTGTTAATCGCATCGACAACACTGGCACGAATTTGTGCCTCAGTCATAGTATTGGTCAATCCACCCAAGCCTAACGCCTTACCATTAAGCGCTTGCATAGGCAGATGCAGCATGATTTCGTGGCCCTTTTTATGGCCAGCATTGGCGAGTTCTTTGCCAAGAGGTGTATGAGGCAACACTGAGAGTGTCACTGTGCTGGGCAGTGCCAGCACGGCTTGATCGGTATGACGATAACCTATGTCATCAATAATGAGGGCAATCTGGGCAGCATGACTTTGAGAAATGCTTAGGGCCAATAGGGCCAAGGAATAAAGTAAGCGCACAGTTTCTTCTTATTCGTCATGATGCTGTATCCATGCAATGGCTGAGGTCACTTGATGATCTTGGGCCAGAGATGCATGGGCGGATAGGGCGTCGATTATAGCCAAATTACCTGCGCCGGAACCAGTTTCTGCGGCAATTTTTATGTCTGGGACGATTCCTATATTGTGAATGTTTTCACCTCTGGGGGTATTGTACTGGGCAATGGTGAGTTTTATCGCGTTACCGTCTTCTAAGATGGGGATCAGGCTTTGTACTGTGCCTTTACCGAAACTGGTCTCACCTAAGAGCTTAGCCCGACCATTTTGCTGCAGTGCGGCGGCGAGTACTTCGGATGCAGAGGCCGAGCCTTTGTTGATCAACACTAGCATGGGCACGTTAGTCAGCATGGTTTGCGGTGAGGCGTAGTAGTCGGAGTTGGCATCGAAGAAGCGGCCAGAGGTTGAGACTATGCGCCCCTTCGCGAGGAATAGGTCAGCAATTTTAACGGCTTGGTCGAGCAGGCCGCCGGGATTATTACGTAAATCTAAGATGAGCCCGGCGAGCGGTTTATTTTGCCATTGGCTAAGTGAACGCACCATATCTTCGGTCGAGTTTTCTTGGAAGCTACTTAATCTGACATACCCAATATTGCCATCAAGCAATTGAGTGGTGACAGATTCGATAGTGATAGTGCTCGGCTTGAGTGACACCTCAAAGGTCGCATCGTCATTGCTGTGCTTAAGCACTAACTTAATGCTTTGATTGCTTAGGCTATTTTTTTTATCTCGGCAAGGATATTGGCGAGGTTAGTCTCGGTCGCCAGTGTGTCGTTGAGCTTAACGATAATGTCGCCTGCGCGTATTCCCGCTTGTTCTGCAGGGGAATGGGCGAAGGGGGCGATGATGTTGATGTGGTCATTTTGGGTTGCGACTTCGAAGCCGAAACCAAAATATTCGCCGCGATTGGAGTCTTTGAGATCGAGTAATTCTTGGTGATTCAAAAAGCTGGAATAGGGATCTAAGTGCTCAAAAATACCTTTGATTGCCGCTTGTACTAACTCTTCTTTCGAAACGGTTTTCACATAATAAGTTTCAACGGTTTCAAGCACATTTTGCAGTAACGGATAGTCAAAATCACTGCGATAGGACTTAGCGTTCTCTTGACTAGAGAGGCTGATGGATAGGCCCAAAGTTAGGCCTAATCCAACGCAACTGATATAGCGGATCATGTGTTTCATAGCCGTCCCCTGTGATGAGGGGACCGTTATGATTAGCGACAGTATTTCGCTGGATCGACGGCTTGCCCCTTGTGCCTTATTTCAAAGTATAGGCCAGCCTCGCTCTGTCCACCCGAACGTCCGACTAAAGCTATCGCTTCGCCGCTTTTTACCATGTCGCCAGGGCTTTTTAATAGGGTTTGAGCATGGCCGTACAGGCTCATATAACCTTTGCCATGATCGATAACCATCACCAAACCAAAACCGCGTAACCAGTCGGCATAAATAACCTTACCACCTGAAACGGCTCGAATATTTTGCCCTTCTGGCGCGGATAACATAGTGCCTTTCCATACCACTTGGCCGGAACGCTGGCTGCCAAAGCTGGCACTGACGCGACCTTTAGTTGGCCATTTGAGTTTGCCACTTTGTTTACCAAAACCTTCCATCGAAGGATTGTCTTTCATGGCTCGCAGCGCTTGTTCGACCACGCGCTTTAAGCTGGCCTCTTCAATTTGCAACTGCTCCAGCTCAGCGCCCTTAGAATTTAAGGTGCGTTGTAGCTCTTTGATGGTCAGTTGTCGCTGATCTTGCTCTTGGCTCAAACGTTTGGCTTGGACCTGTTGTTCGGCGACGAGTTTGGTTAATTGCTTTTGCTTACTCGTTTGCGACACCTTGATCTCATCTAGCTCGGTCAAGGTTTGCTTTAATTCGTTGATCGACTTCATCCGCGCTTTATTGAGGTATTGGTAATAGGCCAACATACGCTCGATAGTGGCAGGACTTTGCTGATTGAGCATCATCTTAGTGTAATCGTGATTACCGGCAAGATAGGCGCTCGACAGCTGTTTTGACAGTGTCTGTTGCTGACTCACTTTTAGCGTTTCTAACTCATCTTGACGTTGTTTCAGCTCGGTCAGTTTAGTATCGATTTGCGCTAAGCTATTTTTGGTGCTGTTGACTTTTTTGGCCGCTGACGCAATCGCTTCTTCATCGCTACGCAGCAATGACAGCAATTTTTCTCTTTGTTTACTGGTGGTTTTTAACGCGCTTTGTTGTTGATTTATTTGCGTTTGGATTGATTTCAACTCGGACTGACGCTTCTCCAAATCAGAAGCGTTGGCCGAGAAAGATAACATCATAAAGCCAGCAAGAATGCTGGCTTTAACAAGGAGTCGAGTGCTCACTAGGTAACGGTTACTCTTTAATGTGGATTAAGGGCTTGCCCGTCATCTCTGTTGGAATGGCTTCGCCAATCAAGGTCAAGATGGTCGGTGCGACATCGCTGAGTTTACCACCTTCATCTATGGTCGCATCGCGGCCAACAAAGACGAAAGGTACCAGTTCACTGGTGTGGGCTGTGTGCGCCTGACCTGTGGTTTCGTCCGTCATTTGCTCGGCGTTGCCGTGGTCGGCGGTAATAATGCATTCACCACCCACTTTCGCCAGCGCATCCACTACACGGCCGATACAAGCGTCAACTGCTTCACAGGCTTTCACGGCGGCATCGAAATTACCCGTGTGGCCGACCATGTCGCCATTGGGATAATTACAGATGATCACGTCGTACTTGGTTGATTCAATCGCCGCCACTAACTTGTCGGTGAGTTCAGTTGAACTCATCTCAGGCTGTAGATCGTAAGTCGCCACTTTAGGAGAGTTGATTAGGATGCGATCTTCACCTTCGAATGGCTCTTCTTTGCCGCCGTTGAAGAAGAAAGTCACATGGGCGTATTTCTCAGTTTCAGAGATACGCAGTTGAGTGCGACCTTGTTTTTGCAGCACTTCACCTAAGGTATTCACCAAGTTTTCAGATGGATACGCGATAGGTGCTTTGATGTCGCCGGCGTACTCAGTCAGAGTGACAAAGTGCATTTTCGGCACTACAGCACGTTCGAAACCATCGAAGTCTGGGTTGATAAAGCTACGGGTGATTTGGCGGGCACGGTCAGCACGGAAGTTCATAAATATCAGTGCATCGCCATCTTGCAAGGTCGCAACTTGGCCGTCAGCATCTGTAATTGCCGATGAAGAGACGAACTCGTCGTTCTCGTTACGCTCGTAAGCCGCTTCTAATGCAGTAACCGCATTGTCGTATTGGAATTTTGACTTGCCTTGGGTGATTAAATCGTAGGCTTGCGAGACGCGATCCCAACGATTATCCCTGTCCATAGCAAAGTAACGACCAATAATCGAGGCGATACGGCCATGGCCTAATGTAGTAAACAGATCATCAAAATGGCTCAAGCTACCTTTAGCGCTACGCGGTGGTGTATCACGGCCGTCGAGGAAAGCGTGCAGATAAACCTTAGTTGCGCCACGGGCAACGGCCATACGGCACATAGCTTCGATATGCTCTTCATGGCTGTGAACACCACCGGGGGAAAGCAAGCCCATAATGTGCACTGCGCCGCCGGCTTTAATGGCCGAGTCAACCGCATCACACAGGGCTGGATTTTGTTCAAACTCATGATCTGCAATGGCTTTACTGATGCGAGTGAGTTCTTGATACACCACACGGCCAGAGCCTAAGTTAATGTGGCCAACTTCAGAATTTCCCATCTGGCCATCAGGTAAGCCTACATCTAAGCCAGAACCTGAAATCAAACTATGGGGATATTTAGCGTTGAGACGGTCGAGTACCGGAGTATTGGCGTGGAAAATCGCATTGTTATGCGTGTTTTCACGGTAGCCCCAGCCATCGAGGATCAACAACGCGAGCGGACGTTTAGCTGTCGTCATAGTGATACCTTTAAGTTTTATAGAAGCGATAGAAATCTGAAATTGGTCAAATATTACTACGTTAGCGGGGTATGAAAAAGCGCTTTACCCCGATTAAGGTCATCGAATCACTAATTCGTCCAATTCTGTGGCTGGCTTGTAACAAGCACCTAGGCAATTGCGCTAAAAGTGCGATCTGGAACTGTGACTAAACTGCTGCAATCTGCCAAGGCAATCGGTATACTCTGTGCCCTTATCGAATTTTCGCCATTTATGCGGGCAATCATCATGCAAGAATATATCGAATTTTTTAAAGCTCACTCAATGTTAAGTCTGGCCTGGGTGGGATTATTTGTTGTGCTTGTCGCGAGTATCATCAAATCGAGCATGTCAAAAATCAAAAGTATTTCTCACCAAGAACTGACGATTATGGTGAACAGACAGGACGCTAAAGTCGTTGATGTGCGCTCTAATGATGAGTTCCGCAAGGGGCATATTGTTGATGCAATTAACGTTACGCTAGCAGATATTAAAAATAATCAGATATCTGCCCTTGAAAAGTTTAAAGCCAGTCCCATTATATTGGTATGCAATGCTGGCATGACCTCGTCTCAAGCCGCTCAGCTTTTAGGTCAACAAGGTTTCGAAAACCTGTATAACTTGAAAGGTGGTATGGGTGAATGGCAGGCAGCAAATATGCCTGTTTCAAAAAGCAAAAGATAAGTTGTCGGCGGCAGTTATGATTTAAGCTGCACCCTATTCTTTAGGCAGTGCAGCAATACAGTCATCATTGTTTGGCATACTGATCCTGCGGTCGCTAAGGGCTTAATGTAAGTTTTTAGACTGGTTCGATCGATACCCGAATATGGGTGCAAGTTGGGATGATACCGAGATCTGATACAGGCCTTGAGTAACATAAGCCCCGAGCCAATTTACGTTCAAAGATGAATTGGCTTTCAAATAATAATTGGCTTTCAACGAAAAGCCGATACAACATTGATAGGATAGGTAGGAAATTATGGCTGAAGTAGCAAACAACGAACAACAAGCCCCACAATTCAACATCCAACGTGTTTACACTAAAGATGTGTCTTTCGAAACGCCTAACAGCCCAGCTGTATTCCAAAAAGAATGGAACCCAGAAGTTAAGTTAGATTTAGACACGCGCAGCGCTAAATTAGCTGACGATGTGTATGAAGTTGTCCTGTCTTTAACGGTGACTGCACAAAACGGTGGCGATACCGCTTTCCTATGTGAAGTACAACAAGCCGGTATCTTCTCTATCACTGGTCTGACTGAGCCACAACTGGCCCATTCATTAGGTGCATACTGCCCTAACATCCTATTCCCGTATGCTCGCGAAACCGTGGGCAGCTTAGTTGGTCGTGGTACTTTCCCACAACTGAACCTAGCACCAGTTAACTTCGACGCGCTGTTTGCCCAATACGTGCAACAACGTCAAGCTGCTGCGACTGCACCAGCCGCCGAAGAAGCTAACGCTTAATTACATGAAAAACTCTGCCGATATCACGGTATTAGGGGCGGGCTCTTATGGCACCGCCCTTGCCATTTCTTTAGCCAGCAACGGTCATAAGACCTTGTTATGGGGACACGATCCTGTCCACATGCAAACGCTCGCTCAAGACAAGTGCAACCAAGCTTTTTTGCCTGGTATTGCGTTTCCTGATTGTTTACAGATCGAAGCCGATTTAGCCAAAGCCTTAGCTGCCAGTAACAATGTGTTAGTGGTAGTACCAAGCCATGTGTTTGGTACTGTGCTTGAGCAAGCTAAACCGTTACTCCGTAGCGATGCGCGCATCGTATGGGCAACGAAAGGGCTCGAGCCTGAAACCGGACGTTTGCTGCAAGATGTGGCCCGTGATGTGTTAGGTGAGCAATATCCGCTGGCGGTGTTATCTGGGCCGACCTTCGCGAAAGAATTAGCTATGGGTTTACCTACGGCCATTTCGGTTGCGGGGACTTGTCCTACGTTCACCAACGATCTCGTCGAGCTGTTACACAGCCCTAAACGTTTGCGGGTTTACGCCAACGACGACTTTACCGGACTGCAACTTGGCGGCGCGGTAAAGAACGTGATCGCGATAGGTGCAGGCATGTCCGACGGTATCGGCTTTGGTGCCAATGCCAGAACAGCCTTGATCACCCGTGGTTTAGTTGAATTGACGCGTTTAGGCGAAGCCTTAGGGGCCAATGCGGCCACCTTTATGGGAATGGCTGGGTTAGGCGACTTAGTGTTGACCTGTACCGATAACCAATCCCGCAACCGTCGTTTCGGTTTAGCCTTAGGTAAAGGCTGTGATGTGATGACAGCACAGGCTGAAATCGGCCAAGTGGTTGAAGGTTATCGCAATACCAAGGAAGTGTTTACGCTTGCGAAACGCCTTGGGGTTGAAATGCCAATCACTGAGCAGATTTACCAAGTCTTGTACCAAGGTAAATCGCCCGTCGATGCTGCGAAAGAATTGCTCAGCAGAGAAAAGAAATCAGAAACGCCCGCGCAATAAACCGCGAGCCGTGATGATGCTGAATAAAGGAAAGGGTGCTAAAATAGCGCCCTTTTTTATGCATGGACTTCTGGTGTGCAAGATGTATCCCCGGTCGCCAGGGCCCTTGATGTTCCCGACATCAGACGGGCATTTCCTCCATCCCTGGAGGTCAGATGGTGAAAGAGGGGATTTGTGCCTAACGTTTGAGTGTATCTTTGCTCCGTTTAGCGGTTGCTGACTTGCTTGCTAAAGGTTCGCGAGTCAGCAAACTGCCCGTTGGCAGCCAATACCAATCAATTTATCTGTGTGGAGTAAGAGCGTGAAACATCATGATGTCATTATTATCGGAGCCGGCGCCGCGGGATTGATGTGTGCAGCGACCGCGGGTTACCGAGGCCGTGATGTACTCGTACTCGACAATGCCAAGCAAGCCGGGCGTAAAATCCTCATCAGCGGCGGCGGGCGTTGTAACTTCACTAACCTTAAAGTCGAGCCCGCAAATTTCCTTTGTGGTAATCCCCACTTTGTTAAGTCGGCACTCGCACGTTATCCGTCGCAGCAGTTTATTGAACTGGTCGAGCGCCACGGCATTGAATACCACGAACGCGATCACGGCCAATTGTTCTGCAATGACTCGGCTAAAGAGATAGTCACTATGCTATTGACCGAGTGTGAATGGGCGGGCGTTACCATTAAGCTGCGCACCGATATTCTGGCCGTTAAAAAGACCGAGGCAGGGCACTTTGAGCTCAATACTTCTAGCGGCGAACTGAGCTGCGACTCACTGGTTATCGCCACGGGCGGCTTATCCATGCCTAAACTCGGCGCCACGCCTTACGGTTATCAACTGGCCGAGCAGTTTGGTCTCAAAGTATTGCCAACTCACGCAGGTCTGGTGCCTTTTACATGGCACAGTGAAGATAAAATTCGCTTCGAACCTTTGTCGGGCATAGCCGTGTCGAGCCGCATTACCGCCAAAGATGGCACTGCGTTTAGCGAAGCGTTGCTATTCACTCACCGCGGCTTATCTGGCCCTGCCATTTTGCAGATTTCCAACTATTGGAAAGCGGGCGAAACCATAGAAATCGATCTCTTGCCCAATATGGATTTGGCGCAATTGCTAACGCAACAGCTCACCGCGCACCCTAAGCAAAGCCTGCGTAACACTCTCAGCCAATGGTTGCCTAAACGGCTGGTTGAAGTGCTATTCGATGAGGCCCTGTTGAACAAAGCCTTAAATCAACTAGTGCACGCCGAGCGCGCAAAACTGGTCGATGATATCCACCGCTGGACACTATTGATGAACGGCACCGAAGGCTACCGCACCGCAGAAGTGACCTTAGGTGGTATTGATAGTAATGAGCTGTCATCCAAAACCATGGAAGCCAGCAAAGTCGCAGGACTCTACTTTATCGGTGAAGTCATGGACGTAAGTGGTTGGTTAGGCGGGTTTAATTTTCAATGGGCCTGGGCATCCGGCGTGGCTGCAGGGCAAGCGGTGTAGTTGTGTTTTGGAACAATAAAGTTTGTACACTGTTGAAAAAGTTTGTACACAAATGCAATTCTGAATAATAAAGTTTGTACACTAGGCTATAATATACTTTGTCGAATTGGGTAGAGTATATGTTGTGGCTGGACGAAGAAAACTTGAAAAGCTCGCTGATTATAAGCGGGCTTTAAAACAAAAATACGGCTTAGGTGAAGGAGCCAACTACACTCCGTGGATAAGAGTTCAGGATGTAAAGTCTCATGGGCACAGCGGTAAGATTGACGGAATAAAATCGGGCCGAACTCACCATACCTTATCTGAGCAAGAGACATGCTTTTTCTATTTAGCTGAGTTTTCCGATTCAATTATCGATATTCGGGAACAGTTTCCTCTGCTTCCTCTCACACTCTCATTAAAAATATCTAAGCTACTTGATGTTGAGCACCCCAAGCATCCAAAAACCAAAGATCTAATCATCATTACCACTGATTTTCTTTTAACCTGTAGTGATGGAAAGCGGATTTGGTATGAAGCTGTTTCTGTGAAGCCTAGTGAAACGCTTTCAGAGAAGAGGACGGCAGAAAAGCTCGATATTGAAAGAGTTTGGTGGGAGTTATTAGGTGTTCCCTTTCACGTATTTTGCTTGTCAGAACTGAATCAGATTAAGTCAAAGAATATTCAATGGATTACTGATCCTCAACGTAAGAAGTACTCATCACATTCGAACAAAGTTAGAGAGGAAGCCAAGCGTTTGTTGACGGTGGGAACGATGCAATTAAGTGATATTTGCGACAGGTTTTCTCATCAAATCGGTATGTCGAAAGATGACGCATTGATTTTGTTAAAGTATTTAATAGCCGATAAAGAAGTGATTGTAGATTTGGCGCGACCCATAGTTCTATCTGGGATGATAGAAATTGTGCAAGTTAAGATGGATGGGGAATCACAGCAATATGCAAGTTGAATTAAATAGCGTTTGGCAAATTAAAAGTTTGGATGGCCTAGGTGATGGTCTATACCGAGTTTTACAACTGTATACCGAAGAACATATTGTCATTCAGTTTCCTTTGCTAGATTCAAAGGCTTTACAACGACCTATCAAACTTGATTTTGACCTTTTTAATGAGGCGATCAAAGTTGGCAATGCCCAACTAAGTTTATATGAACTTCCTTATTATCAACTGCAATCAGAAGATGATATTTCAGAGAGTCATCTTGTAAAAAGAGATGAAAAATATCGACTTATTATTGACTTAATATCTGATCCGAATTTTTTGCTAAATTTGGTTGAGCAACCTCGTAGTAAAGCTGTTTCAATACACGCGAAAGCCCACAACACATATGTCCAGAATATCTATCGAGCACTAAATCTTTATTGGAAATATGGTCAAGAACGAAATGCACTCTTACCGAGCTATAAGAACTCTGGGGGCAGAGGTAAATCAAGAGTAGCTGGTGTAGCAAAGCGTGGCTCTCCGATACAACTCTCCAGTCCAAGTATTGAAGTCCCTGAAGGTGTTAATACCACTGAGCACGATAAGGCTTTGTTTCTTAAAGCTATGAAGGAGTTTGGACTCAAAGGTGAAACAGTTAAGTTCAGCCGTGTATATGACAAAATGCTCAAAGAATATTATGCAGAGGAGCTAATTCTTGCTGAATCTGAGTCTCGTGAAGCTTTAGTTCCTAATTACCGAGCGTTTGTTTATTGGGCCAAAAAATTAGTTCCAGCGCAAATTCTAATACGTAAACAAACAAATCAAGGTGACTTTGACCGCAATAAGCGAGGTTTAAGAGGTTCTGCTACTGATCATACAGAAGTTCCTGGCAGTTGCTTTGAACTGGATGCAACAGTTTTGGATGTACATATCGTTTCTGATTTTCAGAGAAATCACGTATTGGGAAGACCAACCGTTTATTGCGTGGTTGATAAAGAAAGTCGAATGATTATTGGACTTCACGTCTCTATGGAATACGCCTCTTGGAGAGCAGGTCGGCAGGCTTTAATCAATAGCTTTACCTCTAAGAAAGAGTATTGTGCAGAGTTTGGTATTGAAATCGAAGAAGCGGATTGGCCTTGTAATCATATTCCTCAACGATTGCTTTGTGATCGAGGTGAGTTTATTTGTCAGGATGCCGAAAATCTCGCTGTGCCATTGATTGGACACTTGAGTATTGCTCCACCATACAGGGCGGAATTGAAAGGTATAGTAGAACAACGTTTCAATATCTTGAACGAGAAGCTAGTTCATGAGCTGTTAGGGACGACGAAAGGGCGGCATTATATCAGAGGAGATAGAGATCCAAGATTAGATGCTACTTTTACGCTCAGAGAAATAACCAAGCTCCTTATTGATGAAATTTTAGAGCACAACAGTTCAATTTTTAAAGATTTAGCCAAGCAAAGTACATTACTTATTGAGTCAGGGCTTTCTCCAACTCCTCTGAACTATTGGAATCTACATGTTAAAGCGCAGCGTCATGCTTTAAGTCGAGCAGATGAGGCTCATATTCGTTCTCGCCTATTACCAACAGTAAAAGTGACCATGACAGGTAAAGGAATTCGGCTGAACGATCAAATGTATTATGAGTCAGATCATGCTGATTTTGATACGTGGAAAGTAATCGCGAGAAATAATGGTTCATGGCAACTAGATGCTTTAGTTGATCACGATAATTCAAGCTTTATATTTGTCAGGCTTGAGGAAGTAAGTGGTTTTACCCGATGTTACCTGATGAAGGAGTCGGTTAATTTTGCTCACAGGCATCAAGCAGACATCCTGTATTTTGAAGACTGGATTAAGTTGGCAAAAAACAAAGCTAAGCCAACAGCGAAATCGATAGAGCGTCACCAGAGAAGAAATCAGGTTATCGAAACTGCAAAAGAAGAAGCGGCATTGGCTCCGTCGCTGAGTTCAAAATCTGAGAGAACAAAGGGCATGAAAGCAAGGAGAAGGGAAGCTATTCTTGCACAGAGGGTTGAGGATGGAGAATACCAACTTCATCAAGCTAAGCCTGATATGGAATCAGATATACCCAGTGAACATCTTGATGATAAGAAGAAAAAAGTAATTTCAATGCTCAAGCGAAAAAGGGCCAACGATAATGCGATGTGAAGATGCCATTTATCATAAAGCGATATTACCCGAGCATCGTGGTAATCCTTTGATTGAAGCTTTGCCACCTAAGGTTGAGGATGATGAGTTAGTTATTAAGCTGAGTAATTATCCTGAGAGGCTCGTTGAAGAAACAACGTTAGAGGCAATTGAAAGGTTGGATTATCTCACCCGATTAAAGACGTTGAGGCAGCCACTGCCTCTCTATTTTGATGTATTCAGGGCCATCGAAATGGCAATCAAAGAGGGATATTCAGCAAAAAATCCTTTATCTCCTACAACAATGAACTATCTACATTATTCTTCGGATAATCGACCTGATGTTGAACCCAGAACAGGTTTTTTCCAACCTAAAGGCAGTGGAATAACAATCATTGGTGAAAGCGGAGTTGGTAAAACATGTATGCTTGAACAGGTGCTCAACTACTTTCCTGATGTTATAGAACATACATATTACCAAAATAAAGTGTTAGCAATACCGCAAGTTGTGTGGATAAAAGTCGATTGTCCAGATGATTCAAGTGTCAAAGGTCTTTGCCATCGTATATTAGAGCAAATGGATCAAAAACTAGGGCTCTTCCCAACAAAACCTGCGGGAACGATAGCTCTTTTGCTTCAACAAATTGAAGCAAAAATGAAGTCAAACTTCCTCGGGATTCTGGTTATTGATGAAATGCAAAACCTAAACCTTGCTAAAGCAGGCGGTGCCGATCGACTTTTAGGCTTTTTGCATAACTTAGTTAATAATTTAGGTATTCCGATACTTTTCTGTGCAAACCCTCCGTTCGATGAACTTCTCAGCAAGAGTTTTAAATCAGCGCGACGAGCGGAAAGTAGTGGTTACTTCGATGTGGAGCTTATGAAGAATGATGATGAGTGGGAATTGTTTGTGGATGAGCTTTGGTGTTTACAGTGGACGAATGTTGAAACACCGTTGACCCCAAGTTTGAACAATAAACTTTACTCACTGTCTGCTGGCAATATGGATTTAGCTGTTCGAATTTATTATTCAGCTCAAAAGGCAATTATTGGTTCTTCAGACGAGAGGGTTACTGAAGACGTTCTTGAACTAGGAGCAAGTATTGCTATACGGGCAACGAAAAAGCTAACTGAAGAAATGAGAAAGAAACACGCGATTTCTATTCTAAAAAGAGATCGAAAAGATGGTAATACGGAACCGAACAGCCATCGGAGCGAAGGTGTTTCATCTAAAGAAGTAATCAACACCAAATCTAAATTTGTAACAATACCAGGAGACTTAACTCGCCCTCAACATCCAGAGTTTGCAGATGCATTAACTGAAATCGGCTTAGCCGAAGACTTGATTGATAGGGTGTTGGATAACAGTCTTATTCAGAGAGCTTCACAGGATAACGATCCTCTTGAAAATCTTAGAGTTGCAGGAGTTCTATGTGAGGAACCTCTGGAAATTTTTAATTAAATCGTTAGAGGAGGCATATGGAACTGCCAACGGCTTTTCCCGACGAACTTTTACTTGGACGATTGATACGCTACCTTCTTTTGACAGGAGAGTTGGAGCGCTCGTTTAGTTTTCGAGTATATGGATCGAGTCGTGTAGCGATACACCCCTTTTTAACAGCAGGTATATCTCGAATCGCTGAATTGTCAGGTGAAGAAGCGGCGAGCCAATTAATCAGCCAAACTTTGGCTCCGCTTTTTTTCTTTTACTTACCAAAGCATGCAAGCTCGTTAAAAGAAAATTTACTCTGTGGCGATGGGGCTAGAGCTTTCCGGCACAGCCAGTTGGTTTCATTTAACAGTGGAGGGACTTTACTTTTAAAGTCGTGTCCAATTTGTGTAGCAAAGGACATATTTGAGCTAGGAGTTGCTTACTGGCATAGGGTTCATCAAATACCTGGGGTAACATCATGTTGGAAGCACCACGTACGGCTTATGTCCTTTAAATTGAAAGAAAGACAAAGATTATGTGTAGGTCTGCCACCATTGGTACATTGTGAGGTTGAAGCTGCCTCCTCCATAGAGAGTAGTGTTGCGAGATTTAGCTTTGACCTCCTCTCCACTCTTGAAAAATCACAACTTGCCATCGAATTAGTGGGTAAATACCGCTCTCGATTAAATGAGCTGGGTTTTCTCACTCCTAGTGGTAAGGTTCGTAGAGCACCACTAATGAAGGCGTTTATCTGTGATTTGGCAATGTATCCAATGCAAAAGTCTCTTTTTCCACGCTATCCAACTGATTATCACTACATATCAGAATTACTATCAGTTGGAACTAACTGTCATCCGTTTCGACATCTCTTACTTGGGGCTTGGTTGTTTAAGTCGGCTGGAGAGATGCTACAACATCAGGCTCAGATTACAGTGCCGCGCTCACTTCAATCCACAAATTTAGTCAAGGATGATATTGAGCAGCGTTGCTTGATGTTACTAAAAGATGGTAATTCTCTTGAAGCGGTTTACAGAATTACGGGGAAAAGTAGATGTTATCTAAAGCGTCTGGCTGCAAAATTTGATGTTAAATTAAACTTAAAACCAAAGCAGTTGGATAATAGTCTTCAGCAGAGAATCATCAGTCTTGCTCGGCTAGGAATGCACCGACGCAGAATTTCCAGTATTTGTGGTATTGGCGTCGGTTCGATCGAGCAAGTTATTTCTGCTGAACCTGGATTGGTTGAATGGCGTAAGCAATGTCATTTGGAATCCAAAAGACGAGCTTGCCGAGTACAAATACTGAGGTATCGACAGATGCATCCCGATGCATTACGGCGTGACATTAAGTCTGACTGTAATGCTGCCTTTTTCTGGCTTTATCTGAGAGATCGACCATGGCTAGAGACATCTCTTCCAAAGCCAATGAAGCCTTGTAGGCACAGTCGGTCACGATAATCATTCAGAAATAAGCCATATTCCTGCTCCGCTAAAGGTACGCCGATGCTGAGTCTTTACCTTGTTAAATCTCCTCGGTGTTGTGTTAAACAATTGATTTTTAATAAACTTCATGTATCGCATAACACTTTCATAGTGAGTGATTTTGGCGTATTGACCAGTGTAATACCTAATTGGAAAGAATTTAAAAGCCGCTTAGATGGAATGGCAGAGTTGTATTTGAATGAGTGAAAATTTCGATTTTGAATTAGCTAAATTATTACGGGATCAGGTTCCTAACGACGAATCTATACATAGTACTTTGCTTCGCACATTGTTAGCACATGACCCTAATATTAAGCCGATCGGTGTTATCAGTGACTTTGGTCGATGGATAGATAATCCTTTTGTTCATAAGGGATATGAGCATCTTTTCTATCGCTATCCTGATCATCTACTGTTAGAAACGATAGACATGAATTTGTCAGTGAATGGCAAAGGCAACAGTCTTTTTGACAATCCTGCTGTATATACCTACCGAATAGAATCTACATTTTTTAGTGGTCGAACAACGAGACGGCGAGCAAAGGGATTGAATAAGGTGAGGTACTGTTTATCATGTATAAAAGAGAGTATTGATAGCGTTGGTTACGGATATTTTCGTCACTTCTGGGATTATTCAAATGAATGCTTAATTCATGGGCAGCCACTTAACGTATTACCTGACTTAGGCTTTTCTAAAACGTTAAAGGCTTTGAAAAAGCTTCTCAATGCTAAGGATTGTAAGCAAGCGATTGTTTTAGATACAATAAATTCAGGTGATCATCGTTTCTCTTGTAAACTCCCTAGAGATAAAACGGAAAGATATTTATTTCCTATTAAATTGGCACCAGGATGTTTGATGCTACTTTTTGCTAAGTGGGTTCATAACAACAGCTCAAAATTTGAAGATGCTGCATTACGACATTTTGCTAAAGATGTTTCAGGACAGTATCTAGGCTATTATCATTCTGTTGATGAATGTGATTATAGGCAAGACTTTGCGAGTATTTTCATGTTTTATGCAGAGTATGAGCCTGAGTTATTAAACTCGTTTATGGCCAATAATGTAAGTCTTGTTGGCTTGGAATTAGGTCCGAGAAAACAAGGGGTCATCAGGGAGATATTTGCAAAGCACACAGCGAGCGAATGTAGTACCTGCAACCAAAAGTCTTGTATCATGAAGACACATCAAGGCACCTTTAGCGTAGATGCAACTGAATTGAATTTTGAGTATTTGCTCGAGAATTCATACACCTTGGCTAGAGTGTCGATGCAGGGGAGACCGATAAGAGTTACTAGAGATTCTATCTGGGGGGCAATAGATGTTTTTCCAGAGGTTACTGACTTGACAATCTTTAATTGTACTAGCTCTAATTTTTGATTTTCGGAGTTAGGGATGCTGCACCGTATTATCGCGAGGTGTCCCTTGCTCCACAGGGGTAGGCTCTTGGGATGGAGCGGCAACAGCACGTTTTACAGCCGCCTCGATGTCTTTTACGTCAGGGCTTTTCCAAGTTAGGTAAAAACTCCACATTCCGACAATCAAGCTGACGATACCAGCGATATTGATCCATTTTGCCTTTGTCCGATTCTTCTCGACTTCGGCCTTGAGTTCAACATAAGCTCCCAACGTCTTTTGCACTGGACTGAGGAGATATTTATCGCTTTTTACTGAGCTTGCCTCGCATAGATCTACAAGTCTCACCAAGGATGGTTTTACTTCCTCGGGAAGATCGTCAAAAGGCTCCTCTTTTTCAAGTTCCGCAGTGAGTCGCTGTATTTCTTTGAAGGTATTCGGATCGTTAGTATCGCTGAGAAGTTGATTTAAGCACTTGCCAACGCTAGACCGAGCGAGATCTGCACCTTTTGCCATGTTAATGACATCGTTAATCGACAGGTAGATGGAAGCCTTGAACTTTTCCAATAGGTTCAACTTCAGCTCTCGTCTCGCCTTTCGCTTATCGAAATATAACTTCGCCATCAGTACGATGAAGGTCGACATGCCACCAACGTACAAGATCAAGAAAAAGTAGTTAAGTATTATTCCAAAGTCCACTGCGGTTCCTGTTCCTACATGTAAAGAGCCTAACGTAGCGGCGTCTCAGTCGCCATTGATAGCTGTGAATTGACCGACTTGTTAGAACCAAGGATTTCAATTTTAATCGGTTGCAAGGTTATACTAAGTCCTTCAGCACTTGCACTTAGTAGCTTACCCTTCACCTTGATAGCACTATCTTTGGTTAGCACCTTTAACTCTGGATATTCGTCCAACGTTGTAGAAAACCAAATTGAATGCCCAACGATCCCTCCTTTCTCAAGATGAATATTTACTCGCACTTTACTCTTATCATTCCAATCAGTGTCTATTTTCTTGAGATAGCCAACCTTCTCAAATACAAGCCCAATATACTTTTCAGAAATCTCTTTTTTCTGAAAAGGTGGAGCAGCGTTTATAGACTCTATAACTTCCTCCACAGTCATAGCTGTTGGCGCACTGTCCTCGATTTCAGATACTTTCTGGTCTAAATACCTTGTATTGCATATTTTTGCATTCTCTACCACATCTAGGGATGCAAGGCTTAGATTACTTTTCGGCGCATCATCAAAGAAGTCTGCTTTGCGGTAAATAAATATCACAGCCCCACAAAGCTCCAAAATTAAACTGCTAAACAACCCCTTCAGATAAAACTCATCTATTGGAATTAACCGAGTAATACCAACTAATGTAATCACCGCAGTAGCAATAAATAAAAATAGAAAGGTATAGAATAAATGTTTTTTCATATAAACCTTTATCAGTTATCACTTCGATTGTGACTTAAACGTCACCTGCAACGTGATGTTATAGATCTGTCTGCTAGTACCACCCCGTATCATGTTCCATGTCCGCTTTGTAGCCCAAGTATTCACTAATCTGAGCTTGGGCACCTGTGAGAATGACCGAAATTTTCCCTATGACCTCTCGCACATTTCGCAAATTGATATGAGTGAGGCCTTCCAGAGATGGTTGCCCCTTCTTGTCGTGTGGATACCGAAACGCTTCTGAAGTAGGATCGACCTTGGCGAAATCTTTCAACAAGCGAGTGATCTGATCAAGCTCTTTTGTTGAGTTTCCTTGCCAAATCTCACTAAGGAGGTTCCTGCATTCGATCCAAATTTGGTCAATCCTGTGGTGCTTTGGCAAATCACCTTCGATGTCTTGGAGCCGCTTTGCATCCTGTAGCAGACCCTTGATGGCAAGCTCAAGATACTGGCGATAAAGAAATATAACTGGATAGACGAGTGAGTCCTGATACGCTCCGACGGCCCGGATTTCCACTTGGTTGACAAGTATGTCTGCCGCTTCCTTATATCCATCGGCATAAATTCCCCAGCTAACGTGGCACCAGTTGACGCATGCGTTGTTCCACCAATCTTCTTGGCTTGTAAAAAGCACGTCAGAGGATGAGGGAAGCTTCGGTGGCTTCAACAACTCGGAGAATACACATTCTTCTATGTCACTAACTTTTACCTCGTGCTCTTTAGACATAATTACTCCCCACAAAGATGCTGATCTCCAATCAATCCTGGGTTAGTTGAAAACCAAAACCATAATAGTATTATCAACAAAACTGAAAATAGGAAAGCACCACAATAAAACATAGCATACTTTTCATTGGCTTAGATAGGTCGCTTACATCGAAGATAATTATGGGACACAAGCGGTACATTACAGCCGAGTTTCTAGTGCAAAAGCCTCTATCACTAAACTCACAAAATAACTTCAATCCAAGTACCCAGATGCAACACTGCTCTTTAGTTACGAAACTGGTTCTCGTGGCTATTGGAGCAAACGCCAACTCACTAGCTTAGGTCACTGTTTACGTTCTCTCATTCCTAAAAATTCTGGTGAAAAAGTCAAAACTGAATCACCACCGATGTAGTCGATACTTGTACCATTACTAAAATTTGATCATCGGAACAAGTTACTCGACCTAGTCATGAAGATTTGAAAAGCGTTTTGTGGCAGCTCCTTTTTAGCTAAACGAACAGTATTAGGGGTAGCTAAGATTGGCATTGTTGCAACAATGTCCTAAATGCGATAATCAACATGCCTCGATATGGTAATCCGTAATATAGGGTTGTCATACCTAATTATATTGAGAATATTTTTACTAAAATTTGATATTGAAACAAAATCAAATTCAGATTGGCAATAAGTCATTATCAACAAATCATTACAAGAAACTAAAGCCCTTGATTCAGTTTTAATGAGTAAGTGCTATTCCTTAAACCCTCTGTATAAGACCACACCGGATGCGATAACTAAACCAAGTGTGAGAAACATGATTAAGATTGACCATAGTTGTAGCTCACTCATAATATACCTCTGCTGAGTTTATGCACTTCCGCCCAGTTAATGTTAACAATCCCCAATGAATTAGCAAAGTAAATACCGTTACGTTGAGGCTGAAATAGCCTTCACATTTTTTGCATTGCAAAAAATCCATGGCGTTTAACATCCCTGTTTCACTGGGTAGCAAAGTGCAACACCGCCAAAACTGCATGGTTTTAAAGGTGTTGTTTCGTAAATCGGTCGAACTAAAGCGGCAACAGCTGCTCTGATCGGCATTGCTCATCTACTTACCCATCAACCATGCCAATACCTCGCAACAAAACGGCAAATTCAGGAGAGTAATAAAGATTCATACTAAAATGGCAGTGTTTGCATCGTTATGCTGCCATTTCTAAATCGAAAATTGCCTCTTTTCAATTTATTTGTGGCCTAAGTTGTAATGTTCGGTCCTGTTGGGTTGACCAAATTTTGGTAATGCTCCACATTTTATTCAGGATCATTTGCGATTTGACTGGACGAACTAAATGAAGAATTCGAAACTCAATACATTGCTCTCAAAGTGTGATCCAACGGCCCCAATACCTGATGATTTAGCAGAATGGCTTGATGCTCCTTCTGTTGAAAAAGAGGTTATTCTATAGTGAAGAGAAATCAATAAGTTCTGAAGAGGAGTATCGAGCTGCTTTAAAGCGAATTGAGGAACTGTTTGATGCATTTGCCTAATACTGCCGAAGGTGACGAACTTGAAAAATGGATTTCGTTGATTGAATCATATGAAAATGACCACTTCCCAATGTAAATCAATTTTGCCCCAAAGTGAGCTACGGCTCGAATTGTTATTTCAGATAACTTGCTAGTTTTGTGATACAAAAAGTAATGGATAACAAGAGGCAAGACCTGACCCATTACATTTCGAGAAAGTAAAATATTTCTGATGCATACCTTGTATTTGCTCTAAATGCCCCCAAATAAAGCGTAGATATTTCAGCTAGCTATGCTATTGAGGTGTAAATGAGTGTATCTGACAAGTTTTCAACTTTCTGTGGCAACTTGCGTATGAGTGATGTGGTTATATCTAACATCTCATATAGGACGAAGCAAATAACTAAGCGCATTAACAGTGACTTTAGAGGTATAGACTCAGATAGCAGATATAGCTTGTTTGTTGGATCTTATGGAAGAGGAACCGATATCCACGTAAGTGATATAGATCTTATCGTGCAGCTACCTTATGAAGAGTATGCAAAATACGATAGCTACACGACAAATGGTCAATCGGCTTTGTTACAAGCTGTAAGAAACTCTATTGCTAAAACATACTCATCCAGTTACGTCAGTGGTGATGGTCAAGTTGTAAAACTTAACTTTACTGATGGTATTTGCTTTGAAATCGTACCTGCCTTTATCAACAAAGACGATCGTTCATTTACATATCCAGACACAAATAATGGTGGGCGATGGCGAGTAACAGACCCTCGCTCAGAAATAGCTCAAATAAATGAGTCTAACGGTCATTGGAACAAGAATCTGAAACGTTTATGTCGAATGGCACGAGCATGGAAAGACAAGTGGGATGTCCCTATGGGGGGGCTGCTTATCGACACTCTTGCTTACAACTTCTTGAAACAGTGGGAATATAGAGATAAATCGTTCATCTACTATGACTGGATGAGTCGTGACTTTCTCCACTACTTAAAGAACCAAAACCCAGATCAAAGCTATTGGCTTGCTCCAAGAAGCAACCAATATGTCTATCGGAAAGGATCCTTTGAATACAAGGCATTACGTTGCTACAACATCGCTTGTGAAGCGATAGACTATGAATCTAGAGGAATGCCTTACAAAGCAAACCAGAAGTGGCGAGAAATATATGGAACAAAATTCCCAAGTTAACTTTGCGTTACTAGACCAGATTCGAGAGTGTTATGCTCGAGTTGTCTGGACACATAAAACACATGAAAAATGTGCTGACATTCTTAATGCTCGAAACAACCGTATTAAATTTTGGCAAATCGTATTCTCAGCTGTTACTACTACAGGGATTTTTGCTGCTGTCTTTGGTGAAATACCTGAGGTTGGATACGTTTCAGCGATGATTTCCCTTGTATTAACGATCCTTAATGCGTATGTCAAAAAATACGACCTTGGTGGTTTATCACAGAAACATGCTGATGCGGCAAATAGCCTCTGGAATATCCGAGAATCCTACTTATCACTCATTACAGATATGAACTCAGCTGCGATTAGTGATGATGATGTTAGAACAAAACGAGACGCCTTACAAACCGCTTTGCACAAGCTCTATAAAGGATCTCCAAATACCAATGTAGGCAAAGCTTACCAGATGGCATCTAAAGCATTAAAAAACAATGAAGAACTTACCTTTAGTGATGAAGAAATAGATATGTTTTTACCTGTGTCTCAACGGAAAACCCAAAAATAAGATGGTGAAGAGTAGGAGGCAACTCCTACTCCAGAAACAAAATTGGGGTCAGGTCTTGTCTTTTGCCACACCTGAATTAATCCATAATTTGTTAATTTAGCGAAAATACTGACTCACTTCTGTCCAAGTACGTGTAAGTGGAATATTGCTGACACGTACTTGCTCCAAAGAGAGTTAGTCTTCGAATGAAGGTTGGTTCATTTCTATCGGTTGTGTTGCTGCATGGAAGTAACTTCTGTGTTGTAGATTCATAGTTATTAAACGCCTGCAGCGAGCGCATCTGCAGATATTGCTGAAGCACGCCTTGAGTACGTCCCTATAGGCTCAATGAATACATCTCTATTTTCGACGGTTTCAGTCGTATCTGCACTGGATGTTTTTACAAATACGTGCGTATGCGCACTATGAAAATGCTATGTAACTATCTATAATGTAATGTATTTTAGGGTGTAATAGATAAAATAATGTCGTTGGTAAAATAAATGGGCGATTGTGAACAATTTCAAAATATACGTGAAGAATTTGACAGACACTTGATTGATAGTGAACAGTCCAAAAAGGCTCATTTTGATCTGTGTGATCATTACGTGAATCGTTCTCGTTTTGTTGAAAAGCTACAGTACTTTGGCACGGCATGCATAATCGCATGGCTTCTAAGCACTCAATTTAAGGGTTTGTTGCCGGATGGTAGTTATTTGGTTGTAATTATCCCTATTATCCTTTCTTTAGTTGTAGCAGTGTTGTCTATCTTAGAGCCCGTACTGAAGTATAAAGAATCTGCACATTTACATGAAAAAGCAGCAAAACGCTATCATACACTTTGGCGGTCATGTAAAAATTGGGAAACAGATTTCCCATCTTCTGGTGATGCAAAGGAAGCAAAAGTAGCGGTTCAGCAGTATCGTGAACAGTTAAATGACCTAAATCGTGAGTCACCTCATTTATCTGCAGTCTCTTGGAATATCATAAATAAAATTAGAGCAAAATCCGCTTACAATAATGATGTTTCTAAGTACCCATCGGAATTAAACAAATGAACTTTGATTCAATCAGTTTACTTGTGAAGCGCTTACAATACATCCGTTCGCCTTGGGCGGTTGTTGGCGGAAGTAATCTGTTTATTCGAGGTATTTGTGATCAAGCTACTGATGTAGATATCGTCACAAGTGAAAGCGGTGTAATTGAAATTAAAAATGCGCTACCAATCTTTAATTCCGGTACTCTCCCATTAGAGCGAACTAAGTGTGAAAAAGTGTCTTCTATTTTTTTTACCACTGAGGTTGATAATTGTATTGTTGAGGTTATGGGAGCTCCCCATAACTATATAGGTGGGAAATGGGTTCCCAATATAGATTGGGAAGCGTCAATTGAATTTTGTTCAATTAATAATGGCTTGGTTGTTCCGTTAACTAGCTTAGAATACGAAATGAAAATTAATATGACTTTAGGAAATTCAGCCCGTACTAAAATTATAAAGCGTTACTTAACAAGGGCACCAAGATGACGCTGGATACTTGGTGGTTTTAGTTTGAAGAATAGTGAGCCTAGTATTTGCATACTTTATGCTAAGCGTTACCGTATATCCACTTGCCATACTTTCTCTAATAAGAGTCATAACTTTAAGAGCTTTGACTCTAACCAATTTATGTCCATCTTCAATTTATGGGGGGCGGCAGGGAGACGACTTTCCTGTACTTGAATATGTTACAAATTTCATGAAAGCTATGGCGCGAGAATAAACTTAACAATCGCCTCAAGAGGGACTGTCAACGCGTGGCGTTTCCAGTCCCATTAAGCCGCGGTGGTTACGGTTGTTGTGTTTGAGTTTAGTTGTTATGCGTTACCAGCTCTTTAGGCGGGCGTTAGCATTAGTGAAAGGAGGCGAGTTTATGTACACAGGGTTTTATGTGAGCAATGACCATATTTATGGGCGCTCTGGTTATACGAAATTCCATATTAGTGATGGCCATATTTACGGGCCTAGTGGATATAGTAAGTTCTACATAAGTGACGGTCACATTTATGGTCCCAACGGATATACCAAGTGCTACCTTAGTGATGAGCATATATATGGCCCTGCAGAAGCATTGCCGTGGACTTAATGCTTAACAAGTTTGGGCATGCTCGCCCTTTGGGCTGGACTCGCGGCTGCGCCACTCGCCAATGCCAAAGGCGTTATAACAACATGGAACTATTGTGGATATTTTAAAGAAAATTTTACTATTTGATGTGTTCCCATTCTTGTGTCGTTTGATAGGGAGTGGGCTGCTAGTTATCGGGTTGTATGGAATTGGTTTCCCTCCTAAAAATGAAATAGGGAGTACACCTGCTTTTCTATTGGTTTTATCATTATTTTTTATTCTCTTGCCACTAGCCAAAAAGATTAGTCTTGGAAAGCTCCTGACGTTTGAGAAAGAAATTGAGAAAGTAAAAACTGATGTAACAGAGTTCAAGAGCGAAACTAGAGAAATACTGAACGTATACAGTAATACGATAACTGCGATCTCAAGCACTATGAATCAAACTGTAAATGTTCACCTCCCAGGAAGAGAGCAGGTTCAAGAGGCAAAAGAAGAACTGAAGTCAACAATTCAATCTGATAGTGCAGAGTCAAATCTAGAAGATGAGTTGAGTGATTACATCAGGGCTTCAGGCAATGACTTGAACTTTGCGCTAGCTCGTTTACGAATGGATTTAGAAAAGTCTATGCGTTCGATATTGGGGAAACGTACATCTACAGCAGATCCTACAGCGATGCAATCCAAGTTCATGTCTGCTAGGCAGTTATTTAAAGAGCTGACAAATCAGTATCCTAACTATCAAGGAATGCGTAGTTCATACGACTATATCTTGAAAATCTGCAATGCTGCTATTCATGGGCAACAGGTTTCAAACGGCCATGCCGAGGAAGCATTGTATATGGGATTACAGATGCTCAAAGAATTAGAGCGTGTGCAAAAGTAGTTATAACAAATAAGGATAGGCCGCGCGTAGCCGCGACCTTATCCCAAGTGTTGAACAAGCCCGATGTTGATTGTTGACACTTTATTATGCAAATAGCGGATTGAGAATTTGTACTGGCGAAGGTCTTATTTTGAAAGAAACTTTTTGCAGACATGACCCGCCCTTAGCGAACGAGCTAATATTTTTATCACTTGTTCATCAAGCTGTTATCGAGTCCTCATTCTGTTTGGTTAACCCGTTAGCCTTATACTTCTCGCCTTAAGCGGTGATATTAGCGCCTGTCGGTCGATGACTCATATGAACGCCCATAAAATGCATAGCTTGATGGCAACAAGGGCAATAGCGCACGGCTAAGGTACGTTTGACCTCAGGTAACATGGGGAACACTGCACCTGCGACAGCCAACATCAGTTGGATTTGTTGCCGTAGCTTTTTGGCATTGCCTCGCAGTAAGCCATAGTCTCGTACTCGCCGTAATCCTTTGGGTAACACATGTTGCAGTACCAACCACAGAAATTCGACGGCGGGCAAGCTGCGTACTTGTTGGCAGCGGGTCTGACTGTCTTGATAGGTAAAACTCACCTGATTATCGACATGACGACAAATACTGCTGTCGGGTAATACGCCCCGATAAAGGTAGCGCGACAGATATTGCAGTGCAGGTTCGCCTTTACCCACGAACTGACAATCGACCACCCATTTCGAGTGGGATTGATGTGGTAGGGTGAGTTGAAGCGTGTCACTCAGATAAGCCAGTAAACGTGCTCGCCACACCTTGGCAAGATTAAAGGCGTTAAATAAGTTATGGGTTTGACACTTACGCCATTGCCGCTTGCCTGAGTGGTAGCTCCCTGCTGGGATAATGAAGTGCAGATGTGGATGGTAGTCTCTGCGCCGACTGTGAGTATGCAGTACACCCGTGAAGCCTATGTCACCACTGAGCTTAGGGGAGCGTGCTGCAAAATCTTTGAGTACGCCTGCTGCCACGGTAAACATGGCGTGATAGAACGGCTCGGGTTGCGACTTCGCTATGGCTCTTAATTCAAACGGCAAGGTAAAGGTCACCATAAAATAATTCACCGGTAATAACTTGGCTTGTTGTTTACTCAGCCAGTCACATGTGGTGCCGTGTTGGCACTGTGGGCAACTACGATGACC
>NZ_JAUOEV010000033.1:0-33448 GCF_031932135.1 Shewanella vaxholmensis | reverse complement strand
GTGCATGACTTAGGTTTATTGGGTATCTTAGGCTGAGTTTATCTAATCAAGAGATTCTTTTTATGGAAAAAAATAACATCCTTCCTGCCCTGCTGCTGGGCGGTTTCCTTTGTGCTGGGCTTGTGTATGTTGGTCAGACAGCGAGCACAGCATTATTGCAGATGAAAGCCATGGAACGCACAGTGACAGTCAAGGGCTTAGCGGAAAAAGAAGTCAAAGCCAATGTGGCGATTTGGCCAATCAATTTCACTGAGGTTGATAATAATCTGCCTAAACTCTACGAGACGGTTCAGCAAAAAACCGACCGCGTCGTGGCGTTTTTAAAGGAACAAGGCTTTAGCGATAGCGAAATTACGATTTCATTACCTTCAATTGAAGATCGCCAAGCACAAGGTTACGTCGACCCCAACGTCAGATACCGTTACTCGGCAAAGGTGAACCTGTCGGTTTATACCCCGCAAATTGATTTAATGCTCAATACTCGTAAGCAGATGATTAGCTTAGTGAAGGAAGGCATAGCGATCGCCAGCCAAGAGTATGACAATCGCACCGAATTCCTGTTTACCGATCTCAATTCAGTCAAACCTGTGATGGTGCAAGAAGCGACTCAAAATGCCCGTGAAGTGGCGGAAAAATTTGCTAAGGATTCAGATTCTCGCCTCGGAAAAATTAAAACCGCCAGTCAAGGCCAGTTTACTATTTCGGATCGCGATAACAGCACGCCTTACATTAAACAAATTCGCATTGTGTCCACACTCACCTACTATTTAAATGACTAAATCTTAGGCTTAGTCGGAACTCACTGAAACGATGGGAATAAGGCACTTATGGGCCTTATTCCTAAATTAGGAAAATACACTATATTAAATTTTTCTAATAAATATTGATTGCCTATTGAAAATAACTCCATTAGAATTTACTCATGAATTACATCTGGGATGATATAAATTATGACGTCAATTTCTCGCGCATTTTTCTTACTCTTGGCACTTGCCAGTACTCAAGTCCAGGCTGCCTCAGTCGAAACTATCGAAGTCTTAACTAAACCCTACGCCAATTGGGTCACCTTAGATGCCACCATAGAAGCAGTAAAAGCGGCGACTGTATCGGCGCAAACCTCTGGCCGTATTGTCAAACTCAACTACGATGTTAACGATGTTGTCCCAGAGGGAGCCGCCCTACTGGAGATCACCAGTAAAGAGCAAGGCGCTGAACTGGCAAGCTTTGAGGCCGATTTAGCTAAAGCCAAAGCATTGAATGTCGAAGCACAGGCGCAATATAAACGTTATAAAGAATTATTCCCCCAAGGCGCGATTTCTAAGGGCGCGATGGACGAAGCCACCGCCAATGCTAAGGCCACAGAACAAGCCGTAACCGCAGCGCAAGCCCGCGTCATCAAAGCCAGCGAATCCTTAAAATACACTGTGGTATCAGCGCCTTTTAGTGGTGTAGTCACAGAGCGTTTTGTCGAACTGGGTGAAACGGTGAGCCCAGGACAAGCGCTACTTTCAGGGTTTTCTGCGAGTCAAATGCGCGCCATTACCCAAGTGCCGCAGCGCTATATCAATCAGCTGAAAAATGCCCCCGAATTCCTCGTCCGTCTAAGTGATGGCCGCGAGTTAACTTCAAAGAATCTCACTATTTTTAGTTTTGCCGATCCCGTCAGCCACAGCTATCAAGTACGCATTAATCTGCCTGAAAATGAAGCTAATCTTCAACCCGGTACTTGGGCAAAAGCTTCCTTTAAAAATGGCGAACGAGAAAAAATCCAACTGCCCACCTCAGCGCTACTGACAATGAACGAACTGAGCAGCGTTTACCTTAAAAAGGGCGAAGAATTTGTACTCACCCAAGTCCGTGTCGCCAATCCATTAGATGGCGAGGTCGAAGTGCTGGCGGGCCTTAAGTCTGGCGACAAGGTTGCCGTTGATGCCTACCAAGTGTTGCTCAACAAAAAGCAATAAATTCCCTAGCGACTTAAGTTTTGTCGAGGTTGTTTTATGAAACATGCTCCAGTACCACAGACCACACTTGGGATTTCCGGTCGAATTGCCGCCGCCTTCCAAAATAGCGCCATCACGCCGCTATTAGCGCTTCTCGGACTCTTACTCGGCTTATTTGCTATTTTGGTGACGCCAAAGGAAGAAGAGCCACAAATTGATGTCACCTTTGCCGACGTGTTTATTCCTTTTCCCGGCGCGACACCTACGGAAGTTGAAAACTTAGTCACTTTGCCTGCGGAGCAAGTGATCTCCGAAATCAAAGGCATAGATACCCTATACTCGTTCTCCCAACCCGATGGCGCTCTGATTATCGTCATCTTTAAGGTCGGCGTCGCGCGCAATGATGCCATCGTCAGCCTGTACAACCAGATTTATTCCAATATGGATAAATTGCCAAGAGGCGCAGGGGTGGGCGATCCGCTAATTAAACCCCGCGGCATCGATGATGTGCCCATTGTCAGTTTGACCTTGTGGTCAAAGGACAGACAAGTCTCTGCCGAGCAACTGACCCATGTCGCCCTTGGATTAGAAACCGAAATTAAGCGCATTCCCGGTACCCGCGAAATCTATACCGTTGGCCAGCACGAAATGGTGGCCAACATACGCATCGATCCCGCCAAGATGAACAGCTTTAATCTGACCTACGACAAGTTAAGACAGAGTCTAAATGACAATAATATGGTATCTATGCCTGCATCCTTAGTGCAAGGTAATCAAGAGATTAAAGTTCAGGCTGGGCAATTTTTACAATCCATAGACGATCTCAAACAATTAGTTGTCAGTGTCTATCAGGATAAACAAAGCAAGCATATTCCGATTTATTTGGCGGATATTGCCGAAATCAGCTTGAAGAGTGATATCCCTAAACAGAGCGTTTGGCACGCAGATAAAACCGATATTTATCCCGCCGTCACTATCGCAATTGGTAAACAAGCGGGACAGAATGCCGTCGATATCGCCGACAGTGTCATTGAGCGGATTGCTAAGGTCGACAATGTGTTGATCCCCGCGAATGTCGAAGTCACAGTGTCACGTAACTATGGCGAAACCGCGGCGGATAAATCTAACACCCTTATTTTAAAACTGATTTTCGCCACCAGCGCCGTTGTCGTACTGGTCTTTTTAACCATGGGGGCCCGCGAATCCTTAGTCGTAGGTGTGGCCATTATTGTCACGCTGGCGATCACCCTTTTCGCCTCTTGGGCATGGGGATTTACCTTAAACCGCGTGTCCTTGTTCGCGTTAATCTTTTCCATCGGCATCTTGGTCGACGATGCCATAGTCGTGGTCGAAAACATTCACCGGCATATGGCGCTCGGCAAAAAGTCCTTTAGTGATCTTATCCCTGTGGCGGTCGATGAAGTCGGTGGCCCGACGATTCTGGCGACGTTCACCGTTATCGCGGCCTTGCTGCCTATGGCCTTCGTGTCGGGTTTAATGGGACCTTACATGAGCCCAATTCCCATCAACGCCAGTATGGGCATGTTAATTTCTCTAGTGGTTGCCTTTGTCGTCACCCCTTGGCTCAGTCGTAAACTGCTGAAACACAATGACAAGCACGATAGCGCCCAAGCCTCGCACGAGGATGAAGCCGAAACTAAGATGGTGCGTCTCTTCACCCACTTAATTGGTCCTTTCCTGCTGGGGAAAAATGCCCGTAAGGCAAGAATGGGACTGGCTGCCGGCGTATTTGTGTTGATCGGTATCGCCGTAGCGCTCCCCGTCGGTCAGCTCGTGGTGCTGAAAATGCTGCCCTTCGATAATAAGTCCGAGTTTCAAGTTATGGTGGACATGCCCGAAGGCACTCCCGTAGAGCAAACCCAGAGAGTGCTACAGGATTTGAGTCGCTATCTGACGACAGTCCCTGAAGTCGAGCATCTGCAGTTGTATGCGGGCACTAACGCGCCAATGAACTTTAACGGCTTAGTGCGTCACTACTTCCTGCGTCACAGCCAAGAGCTTGGCGACATTCAAGTTAACTTAGTGGATAAAAAACACCGCAAACGCGACAGCCACACCATAGCGGTATCGGTGCGAGACGAACTGCAGCAAATTGGCGAGCAATATCAAGCCAATATCAAAGTAGTTGAAGTGCCACCTGGACCGCCAGTGTGGTCGCCGCTGGTTGCCGAAGTGTATGGCCCAAGCCCCGCAATCCGCGAGCAAGCCGCTTACGAGATGCAGGCGCTGTTCCATGAAACCAAAGATGTGGTCGATATCGATATTTTCTTGCCCGCTGCCCAGCAAAAATGGCAGGTGATGATCGACCGCAGTAAAGCCAGCCTGATGGCCGTGCCCTACAGCAATATTGTCGACTTGATTGCCACCTCCGTTGGCGGCAAAGATGTGAGTTATTTACATCAAGCCCAGCAAAAACAACCGATACCGATCCGTCTGCAATTAAACGAAGATGCGAAAGTCGATTTAGAGCAAGTGCTGAATATGAAGTTACTGAGCCAAACGGGGCAATCTGTGCCGGTGTCTGAGCTGGTAACCATCAAACGCGGCAAAATCGATGCACCGATTATCCATAAGAATATGATCCCTATGATTATGGTCGTCGCCGATATGTCGGGGCCACTGGACAGCCCACTCTACGGCATGTTCGACATGGCGGGCAAAATTGATGGCGCCGATGGCTTAGGGTTTGATCAGCATTATATTCACCAACCCACAGGGCTAGACTCGGTCGCCGTGCTGTGGGATGGCGAGTGGAAAATCACCTACGAAACCTTTAGAGACATGGGCATCGCCTATGCGGTCGGCATGATCGCCATTTATCTCTTGGTAGTGGCGCAGTTTAGATCGTATCTCGTGCCGCTCATCATCATGGCGCCAATCCCATTAACTGTGATTGGTGTAATGCCAGGCCATGCCCTGCTCGCAGCGCAATTCACCGCGACGTCCATGATAGGCATGATAGCGCTGGCGGGGATTATTGTGCGTAACTCGATATTATTGGTCGATTTTATCAATCAAGAAACCGCATCCGGCGTGCCCTTTGAGCGGGCAGTGATCCACTCGGGTGCCGTGCGGGCCAAACCCATTATGCTCACCGCATTAGCGGCCATGATTGGGGCGCTGTTTATCCTTGATGATCCGATTTTCAATGGCTTAGCGATCAGTCTGATCTTTGGTATTTTTATCTCGACCATACTGACCTTAGTTGTTATCCCAGTGCTGTACTACACAGCAATGAAAAACCGCATGAATACTATTCAGATACAGATACAGACACAAACACAAAACTAACCACAACAAAGGCCATCACCAAGATGGCCTCAAGGAGTAAGGTATGTCATTAGAACGCAGCATTATGGCTTTTGCCGGATTTATGGTGTTACTGTCACTGGTGTTAACCGCCTATATGCACCACAACTTTCTGTGGCTAACCGCATTTGTTGGCGCTAACCTGTTCCAAAGTGCTTTTACTGGTTTTTGCCCTGCCGCCATGGTTTTACGCAAATTGGGTGTAAAATCAGAGGCTGAAATTGCCAAGCAAAGCTAAGCCACACAAAGTCACTACTTAATAGTTAAGAGTTAAGAGTTAAGATTTAGGTGAGTAAGTACCCGCTTGGCTAATACAAGTGTGCCAAAAAAGTCGTCAAGGAGAGATAAAGTGACCCACAACCTAGTAACCCGGGGCCAAAGCCTAATGCGCTTAGCCCTGTTAAGCCTGCAGTCGCTGGTACTCATGCCACTGCTACTAATGCCCATGATGGCCAGCGCCGCCAACCAAGATCCTGTAATCGCATGGGATAAAATTGCCGCAGGTGCTATGGTGCTCGATGTCAGAACGCCTGAAGAATTTGCCGAAGGTCATCTAGCCAATGCGGTAAATATTCCCTTTGAGCAAGTAGCAGAGGAGTTTGCTAAGCGCGGCATCGCCAAAGATGCCCCTGTTGTCTTGTATTGCCGCAGTGGTCGCCGTAGCAGTATCGCAACCGAAGCCTTAGTCGCTGCAGGATACACTCAAACCTATAATGGTGGCGGTTATTCCACCTTAGTTGAGGCGCAAAAAACGCCCGCTAAGTAATTCACCGCCATCGAATAGGCTCTAGTGCGGGAAGCAAGTGTTAATCACTTAAGCACTGTCACCTCATTATAGTCATTCAAGCTTTAACCCCTAAAAGCGCCCTAAGGCGCTTTTTTATTGTCTAAGTGAATAAGCTTACTTTAAGCAATAGCCTATCAATCAATATTGCTTTATATAAAAAGCTTTTTATCCACCCCAACATTAGACTTCTAAGATGGCGGGCGAATGGCGAGATATTGAAGTATCTTATTAGCGTAAATCTATTCAGATAAAAATTAGTAATCGTTTTCGCTGCTACACAAGTAACATCAATGAGCTGATGTATGGCAAAAAATTAACTATCTAACATGTTCAAAACGTAGATGACCTTCATTAACGCCAGTCTCACTAAAACCATTGGAAATCAAAACCCTTTTTGATGCTTCATTTTCCGCTAAAGTATGAGCAATAATGTTCTTTGTTTTTTCAAAAGAGTAAGCATGGGAAACGAGTGTATTAACGATTTCTGTAGCATAGCCACGACGCTGCCACTCAGGTAGCACTGAATAACCAATTTCAACCATCCCATGACTATCTGGAGGTCCAAAATAACCACCAGAGCCAACTAGCGTTCTCTCTCCTGAAACAGGATTAATATCAACTGCATACCAGCCATACCAACCTTGGGCTGCTTCACCGCCCTTTTCATAGCAAGCAAGGAAAAACGCCATTGCATCACAATCGTATTCGCCACAAGGCCAAGCATTTGAAACAATTGCATTTAATTTTTCAGCAAGTAACTGTGGTGTTTCAAGCTCTATATGAAGATGATCAGCTGAAGAAGATATCAATACGATCCGCTTAGATGTTATATTTTTTATAATTTTTATTTACTCCAATTTAGGATTTATAGTGCACAGCCTTAAACTCGTGCACTCACTCGCTTAAAAAATGCCACAAGAAAAAAACTTAACCTCATGAATTAATTTAACTTACCACCCATCCAACAGACACGCTATTAGGCAAAATGCTTATATGTCAAGTTTTGTGAAAATGCTAAAAATTCGAGCTTATATATGCAGATTATTAGAAGTAAAACGCCACACTAATGGGCGTTATAATAATTTAAATGAATATATTTTTTAGACTGTTCTAACGATGAAAAATAAATAAGATTATTTAAAATTTTTAATTGAAAGTTATCGACATAATTAGCCTCACAAACATAATTGAAGCATGTACGAGTTTGCAGTGGTAGCTCATATCCTGTGCCGCTATTTTGGATAATGTACACTCAGCATTTACCGTTAACAGCCACATCGCATGCTTTCACTTCTCGTTTTGCCGCTCACATTCCCCTTCAAAAAACACCTCAACAAATTAGCGTGAATGGCTTAACCGTCGTCAATGAATTGGCAACCGCCACTCCCTTGACAGGATTTTGCAACAATTTCGCATAATCAATCACTTGAGAAAATCTCATTATTATCCTTAAACTTTAAAGCTAAATTTAGTTATTTGTAATCACAAAAAAATATATGTATAAATTTCAATACTATGGAAACCAACAAATCAATATAAAGTACTCATATTGACCGTAAATTCGCATTCGCTTATTCATATTTACCACATAAAAAAACAAAAATTTGAATAAAATTTGGTTACAACTCGTTACATGTTGAATTTATATTCACATTAACTGCTTATAAAACCTGTTTTTTTACAAGCAGTCATACCATTAACAATTGGTTTACAAATACTTTAGTCGCAGATAAATTCACTAACCGAGTAGCATCTGAGTCGTAGTTATTCTTATGAAACATAAAATAATAATGATTAACACTAAATTGACCATGGAAGAAGAACATGACAATCAACAGAACCACTAAAATAGCGTTAAGCCTTTCAAGCTTAGCTATTGCGATCTCAGCCGGTGTACAAGCTGCACCACAAGCCCCAGGTTTTGCCGCAGCATTACAAGCACAAACCTCTCCACTGCCAAAGCGTTACATAGTGAAATTTAAAAACGCCGATGCAGCGGCCATTATGTCGGCCAGTAATGTGCAATCAATGAGTGATCAGCAATCAAGTGACGCGACAACTGATACGCTGCCAAGCACGATGAATTATCAGCCACAAATGGCGGAAATCAGTGCCCAGCACACTGCATTGAATAAAGTGCAAGCGAAGGAAATGAAGCGTATCGGCCGCAGTAACAGCTACTCGGTCAAACTCGATGCTAACGGCATCAATACCTTAAAAAAACGTGCCGATGTGGAATATGTTGAAGAAGACATGCCGCGTCACTTACTGAGTGAAAGCACTCCCTGGGGCCAAACCTTTGTGGGGGCGACTCAGTTAAGCGATAGCCAAGCGGGCAACCGCACGATTTGTATTATCGATTCTGGCTACGACCGTAGCCACAGCGAATTGGGTGGCAACAATGTCACGGGTACCAATAACTCAGGTACAGGCAACTGGTTTGAGCCGGGCAACAACAACGCCCACGGCACTCACGTTGCTGGCACGATTGCGGCGATTGCTAACAATGACGGCGTGATCGGCGTAATGCCAAATCAAACTGCCAATATTCATGTCGTAAAAGTGTTTAACGAATCGGGCTGGGGTTACTCTTCATCCTTAGTGGCCGCAGTAGATACTTGTGTTGCCAACGGCGCTAACGTTGTCACTATGAGTTTAGGTGGCGCGGGTTCCAGCACCACTGAGCGTAACGCTCTGGCTGCACATTATAACAATGGTGTGCTCTTGATTGCCGCTGCGGGTAACGCAGGTGACAGCACTCACAGCTACCCAGCATCCTACGATGGTGTGATGTCTGTTGCCTCTGTGGATAATCATAAAGACCACTCGGCATTTTCCCAATACACCAACCAAGTGGAAATATCTGGCCCAGGTGAAGCGATTCTGTCGACGGTTACCCGTGGCGAAGGCCGTTTAGCCGATATCACTATCGGTGGTCAGTCTTACTTTGATTCAGGTGTCGTGCCACATAATCGCCTTATTTCATCGGGCGGCAGCTATGTGCCTGCGCCATACAATGGCACAGCGACAGCCACACTTGCCGAATGTAGCGTCAGCGGAACTAGCTTCAACTGCGGCAACATGACCAATAAAATCTGTTTAGTGGAGCGTGTTGGCAATCAAGGCACAAGTTACCCTGAAATCAATGCGGCTAAAGCCTGTAAAAATGCTGGTGCCAGTGCGGCGATTGTTTACAGTAACGCGGCATTACCGGGCTTACAAAACCCCTTCCTTGTCGATGCTAACAGTGAAATCAATATGGTTTCCGTGTCTGTGGATCGCGCAACAGGTTTAGCACTACGTAATCAATTGGGCGCGACAGCAACAGTCAGCAACCAAGGTAATAAAGATTACGAGTACTACAACGGTACTTCGATGGCGACGCCACATGTGTCAGGTGTTGCAACCTTAGTCTGGAGCTATCACCCAGAGTGTAGTGCCGCGCAAGTTCGTAACGCATTGAAAATGACCGCCGAAGATCTTGGTACTGCGGGTCGTGACAACTACTATGGCTATGGTTTAGTCAATGCAGTTGCCGCGAAAACCTTCTTAGATGCCTCTTGTACTGGCCCAACGGGTCCGGTTGATCCAACACCAACCGATGGCGTGTTAGTTAACGGTGTGGCTAAAACAGGCTTAGGCGGCGCAGCGAGTGAAGAACTGCACTTCTCCTTTGACGTACCACAAGGTGCAACTAACTTAGGCTTTGTAATGAACGGTGGTACAGGTGATGCGGACTTGTATGTGCAATATGGTGCAGCGCCGACTACAGCTAACTATGATTGCCGTCCATATAAAAGTGGCAATAGCGAGTCTTGCCCAATCACCAATGTCCAATCAGGCACTTACTACGCCATGCTGAAAGGCTATTCGGCCTTCACTGGTGTGTCATTAACAGCAAGCTACACAGCATCTAGCGGCGGTACTCCACCGACTACGCCTGCAAGCTATAGCAACACTGATAACTACAACATCCCTGATAACAAAGCAGCTGGGATCACTAGCCCAATCACAGTCACTCGCACAGGTGATTCAGGCACTGTGACTGCAGTCGTGAACATAGTCCACCCTTATATTGGTGACTTGAAAGTGCAGCTGATCAGCCCTTCTGGTAAAACAGTTACATTGCATAGCAACACAGGGGCAGGTGCTGCCAATATCAACAAGAGCTATACCGCTGATATGACGGGTGCTAATTCGAACGGCGTATGGAAGTTAAAAGCCGTAGACAGTGGCCGTGGTGATGTGGGTTATATCGATAGCTGGGAGCTGAGCTTCCAATAAATCCCAATCAATACTCATTACTGAAAAATGAAAGTAATAAATGAAAAGAGCCTGCAATCGCAGGCTCTTTTTTACAAGACATGTTATGCAATATCTTTGAGGATTTCAGGTTCGATCAACACGCTGGTATCATTATCCGATAGCCAAATTTGGCCTTCGCTGATAGAAACCTGCAATGCCATATTGCGCCCAACAAAGGCTTCCATCGCCGTGACCGACTCTTCGGCAATATTCCACACGGTTAAATTCTGGTAACGCTCTAACGCCTGCTGATTCTGTTTCCACCAAATGGGTACACTGCGGCCACCATAGGTAAATAACTGCACGACTTTGGCGCGTCCACTGGCCTTTCGCAGCCATTTCTCATCGGCCTGACCAAACTCAACCCACAGATCAATTTCGCCTGATAGGGTTTTGTCCCACAGCTCTGGCTCGTCATCGACGCACAAACCTTTACTGAAACTTAAGGTTTCGCTGGCATTCACAATAAACGCCAGTAAACGCACCATCATGCGGCCATCGGTTTCGGAAGGATGCTGGGCAAGCGTCAATTGATGGTCTTGGTAATAATTCCGATCCATATCGGCTATCTGTAAATTGACCTTAAACACGGTCGCTTTGAGGGCCATAGTCATCCTAAATGCAGAGTGAAATCCTGAAACAGCGAAATCCTAAAATAAGGCTGCCGAGTCTACCTGAGACTCGGCATTAGCTCAAACGAACAATAGGATACGTCCATCAAATCGAACAGAAAGTGCAATCGGACAGAAGTCAGAATCGATAAGAGGTTAAATCGCGCCGGGTCGCAAATGCTTAGCCATGGGAAAATGCGCCTTCAACAGACTGATTTTTTGCGTATCGGCCACCAGCAACATGCGAGTGCCCTGCTCGTACTGCTGGCTCAATTCACTGAGTGCGGGTAACTCACCACGATTAGCATCTCGACGCACTAATTCTGCCAATTCATCGCTCAAATCGCCTTGGCTATAGATCCAATCGAGGCGCTGTAATAACGGCATGGCGGCGAGTGGCAGTAAGTCCACAGAGGCTGAATCATCCAGCAAAAGGATTTCGCCGCGGCTAACTAAATGATTAAACGCATTATGGTAATGCTCGGCGGTACGACTATCGAAACGGTCGCCATTGGTATCGAAAAAACGTTCCCAAAATAAGCGACGTTTCGAGGTTGAATCGAGCTTGTCTTGCACTTCGACGCGTCTATCGGCGACAAAGTCGAATAAAGGCTTGAGTGATTGCGGTAGGCTGGATTCTAAGCGCGAGCGAATTGTGCGTGCAAATACCGGTGCAGCACCCGCAGTGCTGATCGCCACTACTAAACGGCCTCTATCGACAATCGAAGGCGTAATAAAGCGACAAAATGCCGGATTATCAACGGCATTAACCCAAATACCGCGCGCGGTAGCTAGAGTCGCCAACTCGGCATTAAGACTGTCGTTTGCCGTGGCTAAATACACCAGATCATAATTTTGAATATCGGCGTGGACCACTTCACGCTGGGATAGCAGAATACGACCCGTATCGGCATAACGCTGCACTTCAGGATTCACCTCAGGGGCTATCACATGGATACTGGCTTCGGTACGTGTTAGCAGCGCCAGCTTACGGCTCGCCACATCACCCGCCCCCACCAGCAAAACATTTAAGTTAACCGTATCGACAAACAAGGGGAAATATTGCATTAAATGAGATCCTGAACGCTTAATCCTGCACGACTGGCAGTTGACGCTGTACCCAGCCCTTATAGCCACCTATCAAAGAGGCAACGCGGGTGTAGCCCATGAGTTGCAGATTATGGGCCGCCAAGGCTGAGCGCGCACCACCTGCGCAGTAGAGTAATATGGGGGTATGCTTATCGGGGAAACGTGCTTCGATATCACGCTCTAAAATACCCCGGCTTAAATGTTTCGCTTGGGGTAAATGATCCTGCAGCCACTCGCGATCCTCACGCACATCCACAAGATGCCAGCTGTCATCGGCCTGATAGGCTTCAATGGTCACTTCGGTGATGTTAGGCAGAATTGCGTCAACAAGGGCGGAAAAAGCACTGAGATGCGGCATCACTGACTCCTAGATAAGATATTGAATGACATGATGAATGTCAGCTTATCAGCAAAGTGTAATCTTCTCATCCAGTAGACGCAATCTTTCAGCCACAGCACAAAGCGAAGGTGATTGCCTATCCAAGGCTAGTTGTGGCTTTCGCTGCGCTCAGAGCTGCATTGCCAGCAAAGCTCAAAACTGCCTTCATTGGTTTCATGGCACTGCACACATTGCCATTGTGGGCTTTCGACATCCAGCGCATTCAGTTGCACTTGCGCCGACGCATGTTGAGACTCGCCCACCCATAACTCGACGTTTTGCATCCCAGTAGGAAGCTCACCAATCCCGCCCAATAGCGCTTCACCTCTGAGCTCAACATGAATACCACAGGCCTCTAATAAACCTTTCCATGTGTGGGCTTGCAATAAATTACCACCAGCAACTAACACTTTACGTTCTTCCATGCGACATCCTACGGCTACAACTCTCTGGAATATGGGTTGCCGACATCCTACTGCTAAATAGCCGAGCCTGTCGAGCGCTGATTTTTGCATCAGTTGTTAATTTAATTAACATTCCATTTTTACAGCATAACTGACTATAACTTTGTGAGTTTGCTAGCAGAATGTCAGATCTATCTCAAATTCGAGCTAAAAAAAAGCCACCTCGTCGGTGGCTTTTTAACTCGAATGTAACCTTTAAGGCATCATAGGAGGTTGGTCTGCGCCTTCTTTCTCAATCTCAACTGGCATCATGTGTTCACGATTAATACCCAGTTTGATGGCCAAGAAACTCGCCACATAGATAGAAGAATACGTACCCACAAAAATACCCATCAGCAATGCAGTCGCAAAGCCATGGATCATAGTGCCGCCCTTAAGGAACAAGGCTACGACCACCACTAAGGTTGTACCTGTGGTGATGATTGTACGGCTCATGGTTTGAGTAATTGAAGTATTCACCACTTCTTCAGGGTCGCTTTTACGCATCTTAAGGAAGTTTTCACGGATACGGTCAAATACCACGATAGTATCGTTGAGTGAGTAACCCACAACCGTCAATAGACCCGCCAGAACGGTCAAGTCGAATTCTAATTGGAATACCGAAAACACGCCTAAAGTCACGATCACGTCGTGCGCCAGTGCCGCAACGGAACCAAACGCTAAGCGCCATTCGAAACGGAATGACACATAGATCATGATACAGATAAGCGCGACTAATACTGCTAAAGCGCCTTGCTCAGCCAGTTCTTTACCCACTTGTGGGCCAACGAACTCAACACGCTTCTGCTGAACCTGTGGATCAACTTTCTGCGCAGCTTCCATGACAGACTTAACTTGCACGTCACTCTTAACGCCTTCTTTCACCTGTAAACGTACTAATACGTCACGGCTAGAACCGAAGTTTTGCACAATGGCGCCTTCAGAATCAGGCGTCGTCAGTTGCACCCGCAGGGCGTTTAAATCGACCGGATTAGTGAACTCCATTTCAACGACGGTACCGCCAGTGAAATCAAGACCCCAGTTGATGCCATTGGTCGCGAGCGAAACCAGCGAGCCCAGCACCAATACAGCCGACATAATACTGATAGGCAGTGCATGACGGAGGAAGTTTACCGTATGTTTTAAAGATAAAATTTCAAGCATTGTCACTTCCCCTTAGATAGACAGAGTCTTCACGCGCTTACCACCCCAAATCGCGTTAACGATTGAGCGAGTACCCACGATTGCGGTAAACATGGAAGTCGCAATACCTATCATCAAGGTCACCGCGAAGCCTTTAACAGCGCCTGTACCTACGGCAAACAGAATGAGCGCCGTTAGGAAAGTGGTGATGTTCGCATCGGCGATGGTGGAGAATGCGTTACCATAACCTTCATGGATGGCCTGCTGGACGCTACGGCCCGCACGTAATTCTTCACGGATACGCTCATAGATCAGCACGTTACCGTCAACCGCCATACCCACAGTCAACACCATACCGGCAATACCCGGTAGGGTTAACACAGCGCCAGGGATCATGGACATTACGCCCACCACCATGACTAAGTTCATGGTTAAGGCGATGTTGGCGATAAGACCAAAGCCGCGGTAGTAAACCAGCATAAAGAGTAAGACAACCGCCATACCCCAAACCATAGCCTGCACACCGTTTTGAATGTTTTCAGCACCTAAGCTTGGACCAATGGTACGTTCTTCAACAATTGACACTGGGGCAATCAAGGCACCGGCACGCAGTAGTAGCGCGAGGTTTTGTGCTTCACCATGGCTTAAACCAGTGATCACAAAGTTACGGCCTAAACGCGCTTGAATGGTCGCAACAGAAATCACTTCTTGGATTTTCTGCATCTTAACGCTGCCGTCGGCATTGCGCTCACCACTGTCTTTATATTCGATGAACAATGTCGCCATAGGCTTGCCTATGTTGTCTTTGGTCACGTCAGAGAAAATGGTGCCGCCTTTCGCATCAAGGTTGATGCTAACCTGTGGACGACTGTACTGGTCAAAGCTAGGTTGTGCGCCCGTGATATGATCACCGGTCAGCATAACTTCTTTCTTCAATACCACAGTGCCACCTTCGCGGCGCTGGTACACTTCAGAACCCGCTGGTAAACGGCCAGATTGCGCAGCATTAGGATCAGCTTTGTCATCGACCATGTGGAATTCAATCGATGCGGTTGCACCTAAGATTTCCTTGGCGCGAGCCGTATCTTGCACACCTGGCAGTTCAACGATAATGCGCTCGGCGCCTTGACGTTGTACTACAGGCTCAGCCACACCTAACTCGTTTACACGGTTACGAATGGTCGTAATGTTTTGTTGCAGTGCTTCTTCTTTAATCTGCTTAAGGTACACATCACTCATCACAGCTTGCAGGGCAAAATCTTCGCCACGGCTAGCATCAGTGAACACCATATCTTTACTGCGAGACTTAAGGAAACGCTCGGCACTCGCGAGACTTTCAGCATCACGGAACTTGATTTCGATACCTGTGGTATTGCTACGAATACCAGCATAACGAATTTTCTCTTCGCGTAGTTGTGAACGGAAATCGGCAACTTTAGCCTCTTCCATCTTGCGAATCGCTTCGCCCATGTCCACTTCCATTAAGAAATGCACACCGCCGCGAAGGTCGAGACCGAGTTTCATTGGGCTGCCGCCCATTGACTCGAGCCATTTAGGCGTCGCTGGGGCTAAGTTGAGCGCCACAGTGAACTTGTCACCTAAGCTGTCAGCAATTAATTCTTTCGCCAGTAGCTGTTGATCCGCATTTTGCACACGGACCAACAACTGACCTTTTTCAAGCTCAGAGCGCTTTACCGCAATGCCCTTACTGGCTAACAGCTCGTTCACACTGGCTTGGGTTGATGCCGTGACTTCAGCACCTCGAGTCGCCACCACTTGCACCGCGTGATCTTCACCAAAAAGGTTCGGTACGGCATAGAAACAACCTATGGCGATGACGAGCATCACCATAATGTTTTTCCACATTGGGTATTTATTTAACACGCCTGAGCCCTCTTGGCTTACAACGACTGGATAGAGCCCTTAGGCAATACAGCTGCAATATAGTCTTTTTTGATCGTGATTTGAGTCGTGTCGTTTAAGCTCAGTAACACGTAATCGCTTTCGTCGCTGATTTTTGCAATCTTGCCTAAAATCCCGCCACTGGTCAGCACTTCGTCGCCTTTGCTGATTGATGACATCAGGTTTTTGTGCTCTTTAACGCGTTTTGATTGCGGACGGAAAATCATGAAATAGAAAATCAGGCCGAAAATTGCCAGCATGAAAATCAATTCCATCGTGCCGCCACCTTGTGGTGCGCCGGCAGCGCTTGCGTATGCATTTGAAATAAACATAGTTTTCTCTTCTTATTAGCAAAAAAATCAATCGACTAACTCTGGTACTTCGCGACCTTGACTGGTATAGAAGTCCGCCACAAAGGCGTCTAATGTACCCGTCTCAATCGCACCGCGCAAACCTTCCATTAACATTTGATAGTATCTCAAGTTGTGAATGGTGTTTAAACGCGCACCCAGAATCTCATTACAACGATCTAAGTGGTAAAGGTACGCCCGTGAATAATTTTTACAGGTATAACAATCACACTTAGTATCAAGTGGTGACGTGTCATCTCTATGACGCGCATTGCGTATTTTGATCACACCTTCACTCGTAAACAGATGACCGTTGCGGGCATTACGGGTTGGCATCACACAGTCAAACATGTCAACACCACGACGTACACCTTCAACTAAATCTTCTGGTTTACCGACCCCCATCAGATAGCGAGGTTTGTCTGCAGGAATTTGCGGGCAAATATGCTCAAGAATGCGATGCATATCCGCTTTAGGCTCTCCTACGGCCAAACCACCGACGGCATAACCGTCGAAACCTATATCGACTAAGCCTTTTAAGCTTTCGTCGCGTAAATCTTCATACACACCGCCCTGAATAATACCGAACAGAGAGTTAGGGTTCTCTAAACGGTCAAATTCATCACGTGAACGTCTCGCCCAACGCAGCGACATCTGCATTGACTTACGTGCTTCGTCTTCAGTTGCGGGATATGGCGTACATTCGTCAAAAATCATCACCACATCACTGCCCAATGCATCTTGAATTTGCATTGATTTTTCAGGATCTAAGAAGATTTTCTCGCCATTGATTGGCGAACGGAAATGCACACCTTCTTCGGTGATCTTACGGATATCGCCAAGACTGAATACTTGGAAACCACCCGAGTCAGTTAAAATAGGACGCTGCCAGTTCATAAAATCATGTAAGTCGCCGTGCTTACGCATGATTTCTTCGCCTGGGCGCAACCATAAATGGAAAGTGTTACCGAGCAAAATGTCTGCGCCTGTGGCACGTACTTCTTCTGGCGTCATACCTTTAACTGTGCCGTAGGTTCCCACAGGCATAAATGCTGGGGTTTCTACTGTGCCACGGTCAAAAATCAACCGACCACGGCGCGCACGGCCGTCGGTAGTATCTAATTCAAATTTCATAATTCACCTCGCCAGATAAACAGTCTGACTACATTTTTAATGGCTAATGCCATTTTGATTAACAATAGAGATGGGGACAGCGTTAAAAGGTTCAACCTTTTGACGAAAAAAAGTTGCCGCCCATACTCACTTTGGGCGGCTATTTTAAAACAAAATCTTGGTCTAGTGGGCTTTTTTCGTCACAAACATGGCATCGCCATAGCTAAAGAAGCGATATTTTTGCGCGATAGCATGTTGATACGCCGCCATAACATGATCAAAACCCGCAAATGCACTGACTAACATGATGAGGGTCGATTCAGGGAGGTGGAAGTTCGTCACCATGGCATCGACCACTTGGAATTGATAGCCGGGATAAATAAATATGTCTGTATCACCGCTAAAGGCTTTGAGTTCACCTTGGCTAGCGCGCGCCGCACTTTCTAAGGAACGTACAGATGTTGTGCCGACGGCAACTACGCGTTTACCCGCCGCTTTGGTTTGCGCAATTAAATCGACCACATCCTGCGGCACATTGGCCCACTCTGAATGCATCTTGTGCTCAAGAATGGTATCAACACGCACCGGTTGAAACGTTCCCGCGCCTACATGCAAAGTCACAAAGGCGATATTCACACCCTTGGCTTTTAATGCATCGAGCATGGCATCGTCAAAATGTAACCCCGCCGTTGGCGCAGCAACGGCGCCTGGATTTTGGTTATACACAGTTTGATAGCGCTCTTTGTCAGCATCTTCATCGGGTCTATCGATATAAGGAGGCAAAGGCATGTGCCCTACGGCTTCGAGCACCTCTAGAATGGTCAACTCGGATAACAGCTCAAGTTCAAACAAAGTATCGTGACGGGCGACCATCTTCATTTGATAGCCACCGTCGAGCAGAATTAACGAATCGACTTTTGGGGATTTAGAGCTGCGAACATGGGCGAGGATGCGCTTATCATCGAGCATACGCTCAACTAAAATCTCTAACTTGCCGCCGCTGGCCTTTTGGCCAAACATACGCGCGGGGATCACTCGGGTATTGTTGAACACCATTAAATCGCCGGGATTAATCATCCCCAGCAGATCGGTAAACTGTTTGTCGCCTAACTCGCCAGAATTGCCGTCTAAGGTTAACAGACGTGATGCATTACGCTGCGCCATAGGATAACGAGCGATCAGCTCATCGGGGAGATCGAAAGAAAAGTCTGCAACGCGCATGATTGGCCTCTAGGTAGCTTAGAACGGCGGCTAGTCTATGGTTAGAGGCCAAGAATATCAAGATTACTTATTGCCAGCGTCCACTTCTTGCTCGGGATCCACAGGATTGACGCCATCTTGGGGCTGATTGTCATCGGCATCGAATTTAAGCCGTGAACGGCTGAAATCATCCATGCTAAAACGGTGTTGTTCAAAGGGGATTTCTACCAGCACTTTTTTGCGCTTTGGCTGCTCGTCTCTACCAAGCATTTTGGTGAACCAGTTCCACATCATCCATGATCCTAAAAAAGGTTATTGATTTTATTTCACTTTCTCTCATATTGATGGCTAGAACAGCGTTAACGCTGATGAGGATTATTCGTAATGAACAAACACCCGCTATCAATAAAAAGTGAAAAAATACTGCATTTTTGGCTTCCGCGCTTTCCTAAGCGCGCTTGTGCATGATACCGTGAACCGACGTGGTTAACCAAGCGCAAAATAATGAACTTTCTTACACACTTACATCTCGCCGACATCAGTAAAACACACCTTGCCGCCAATGTGGCGGGTAACTATATTCAAGCGCCAGTTGCACAAGCTCCAATTGAGTTACGCCAAGCGTTATGGCTAAACCAAGAGATTAATACCCTCTGCGCCAGCCACGAACTCACGATTGAATTAATGGAAGCTTTCCCTGCGCCCTTAAGAAGCATAGCAGCAGAACTCATGGCCGTGAGTTTCGATCACTATTTAGCTTATTATTGGGAAGAATATCATCACCAACCCTTGGATGAATTCAGCCGCAAGGCCTATGACGCGTTAGATACTTTCTCCGCCCAAGGTTTAGACCCATACCATCCAGAAGCACTTGCTAAGCTCTTGCCCGCCATGCGCAGCGCCGATTGGCTCGGCAGCTACACCACAGAAAAAGGCTTACAACACGCTTTAGCACAAGTGGCAAAACAGCATCCGCAAGCCGCACTGTTTAAAGATGCCCATAAAGTCGTCAATAAAATGCAGATCGAAATCGAAACCGCATTCCGCACTTTTTATCCGCAGCTGATGGCTTATACCCGTATCTGGAGCCGTAAAACACCTGCAGAATATTTGCCTTCCTCCCTCTAGGAATAAGCGAGCATGAGATTATGCTGTGTGCCTGCGTAAATTTTGCTAGTATGGCCGCGCAAAAATGAGGACAAAATGCAGATATTTGATTACCAGCCCCCAGCAGTTCCTTGGCTAGACATCCGCTATAAAGATAGAGATCTGATTATCATCAATAAACCTTCGGGCCTATTGTCTAATCCGGGTATAGCGGCTCACACCTTCGATTGCGCGTTAACTCGCTTAGAAACCCTTTATCCAGAAACGATTTTAGTGCATCGGCTCGACTGCGCGACCTCAGGCATTATGGTGTTCGCCCGTAATAAAAAAGCCGAGTCGCATTTAAAAACGCAGTTTCAAGATAGACAGAGTAAGAAAGTCTATATTGCCGAAGTGATGGGACATGTGCCACAGGAACAGGGCATGATTGACCTCGCGATTGCACCAGACACTGAGCATCCACCCTATCAAAAGACACTGCAAGCAGGAGAAACTGGCGGTAAAAGCGCACTCACCTACTACCGTGTACTAGAACGCAGAGAAAACAGCACCTTAGTCGAGCTTTCGCCAGAAACAGGCCGCACCCATCAATTGCGTGTGCATATGCTTGCCCTAGGCCATGCGATTTTAGGCGATGAGTTTTACGGTGATGCCGAGGTTATCAAAGCCAAACCGCGTTTATGCTTACATGCACAAAGCTTAAGTCTGACCCATCCCTATTCGGCTAAACCACTGTTTTTTAGCAGTAAACATCCCTTTAGCGAATAACTCAATCCAATAGCTGCAATCCCATAAAAGCAAAAGGTCGCGACTTAGCACAGAGCTAAAATGCGACCTTAGTTATTTACGGATTCGACTGTAGTCGTTTAAGCGACGCGCATGCCTTGAGCAAAATCGCCATCGGCGGCTAATTTATCCGCTTGGAAATAACAGCCCTGCTCATTACAAAATTGTAATTGCTGTGACTGTGTCACGATAAAGAATTCACCAAAGAAATTACCGCCCACATCTTCCAGCTTATGGCCTTCAGCGGTTTGCGACATATAGACTTCATCTAAACTATGGCAGCCATCGCTAAACCAAGTTTCTAAAAAATATTTTCCGTCTTCTTTATAGAGGGTAATTTTGTCACCCAATAAAGGACGCCCATCTAACCAACGACCAATAATTTCACGATTTTGCATATCTGTCTCCCGCCAATGAAGGCGACGGCGTTTTTCAATCCCAGACATCCTGATATCCTTATGCAATACCCAATCACCTAAAGTGAATGTCAGTTGTGGTAGTACATTAAGCATAGAACCCATTTAACGCTTTACTCCCCACTACAGCAAATTACTTCAAACCGCCCGTCAAATGTAACTTTATGGTTAATTTAAATTTGCTAAATGTTTAAAATATAAAAGATAAATACCTTTGACTAATTAATCGGCAGTGTAGCTCAATCTACAAATAAAAACGCGATCTTTATCACTATTTACTTATCGCTAAAGTAAAGGCAGCTAAAAGACTTATCTACCGAGCCGAATGAGCTTGTTACATCTTTTATTGCCAATTTAAATGGGGTTTCTGATATAACCCATAAGTGAATTACCGTACAAATAAGACCAAGTGATATTTCAATATCCCTACAAAACAAAAATAAAGCAGGAAGCGCTATGCATAACATTCATCGTCGTAATTTTCTTAAGGCCGCAGGTGCCGCTACTGCAGGACTCGTTACTGCCAATATTGCTCTCAATGCCTACGCCAGTAGCGTCGCCCCTAAACCGCAAGTGGGTAAATCCGTTATCGGACTCATAGCACCTAAGATGGACGTGGTCCGAGTCGGCTTTATCGGTGTTGGCGAGCGGGGTTTTAGCCATGTCGAGCAATTCTGTCATTTAGAAGGCGTTGAACTCAAAGCCATTTGTGATACCCATCAAGCGGTACTCGACAGAGCCGTAGATCATATCGTTAAACAGAATCGGCCCAAACCGGCTGTCTATACTGGTAATGATCTGAGCTATCGCGATTTGCTGAGCCGCGATGATATCGATATTGTGATTATTTCGACCCCGTGGGAATGGCACACTCCTATGGCAATCGAAACCATGGAGAGCGGCAAGCATGCCTTTGTTGAGGTGCCAATGGCGCTCACGGTTGAGGAGTGCTGGCAAGTTGTCGATACCGCTGAGCGCACTCAGAAAAACTGCATGATGATGGAGAACGTCAACTACGGCCGCGAAGAACTGATGGTGCTCAACATGGTGCGCCAAGGAGTATTTGGTGAGCTACTCCACGGCGAAGCCGCCTACATCCATGAGCTACGCTGGCAGATGAAGGAAATCGACCATAAGACAGGCTCATGGCGCACTTACTGGCATACCAAACGTAACGGTAACTTGTACCCTACCCACGGTTTAGGGCCAGTATCCCAGTATATGAACATTAACCGCGGTGACCGATTCGATTATCTAACCTCGATGAGTTCCCCCGCCCTTGGCCGCGCGCTCTATGCTAAACGTGAATTCCCCGCCGATCATGAGCGTAATCAGCTCAAGTACATCAATGGGGATATCAATACCAGCCTGATTAAAACCGTTAAAGGCCGAACCATCATGGTCCAGCATGACACGACGACCCCAAGACCTTACAGTCGCCACAATTTGATCCAAGGGACCAATGGCGTGTTTGCCGGCTTCCCGAATCGGATCGCCGTCGAAAATGGTGGCTTTGGTCAAAGTTACCACGAGTGGGATATGGATATGCAAAAGTGGTATGACAAATACGATCACCCACTGTGGCAACGCATAGGCAAAGAGGCTGAAATTAACGGCGGCCACGGCGGCATGGACTTTGTGATGCTATGGCGAATGATTTATTGCCTACGCAATGGTGAGGCTTTAGATCAGGATGTGTACGATGGTGCATCTTGGTCGGTGGTGAATATCTTAAGTGAACATTCACTCAATGACCGCAGTAACTCAGTCACCTTCCCTGATTTTACCCGCGGTGCGTGGCAAACCGCCAAACCATTAGGGATTATCGGCGCTTAAGCTGCGGCTTTCGCCAAGTTCACTATTTGGCACCGCCACCATAAGGATAAGTGCCTCGGCCTTATCCTTTTTCTTATTCAATTAAGCCTTGAGATGACCCGCGCCATTAGCAACAAGCCATCTGCCATAAGCACTTAGCGGTAAGAAACTCGCGACAATAAATTCACCATAAGAAACTCACTATAAGCGCTAGTAGTAGCCGATTTCTCTGATTTTCAATGAAAAGTCGCCACTTTGCTGGGCACCAATCACTAACCCTAAGCTGCACAACTGACTCAATACCATATTCGGACGGGAAATGGGTTTACCCCGACATTGGGGCTTGAAATCACTGAAGGGAATTTCTATCCGCTGCCAATTCAACACTCTGGCACTACTCACACCAAAGGTTTGGTGAGTTGGCGTGGGCATAGGCGCTTGATATACCGTACTTTGCGGTGTGTCGACATCCTTTAAATTCACTTTATAGTCTTTAGTTCGGTCGCCATCGAGTTCGAGGTAAATCCCAGTAAATTCACTGACATCTATAGGGCTAAACTCACAACGTACTGAGGCAAACCCGCCGCCATTTGCCAGCGACACATGGCCACTAAACTCACCATAACCTAAAGGTGAAACCGTCATTTTACTGCGGGACAAACCGCCCATCACAGTGTCATTTATTCCATACCAGGGCTTTGCAGCATCTAGCACGCTAAAATCAAAAAAGATCATAACGACTCCCATAAAAAAAGCAGCCACCTAAGTGACTGCTTCCATAATACTTTTCGATACGAATAACAGCACTCGTTAACTCAGTTTAGCTTTATTCTCAGCGGCTTCACAAGCGGCAGCGGTAAAGATAACGTCAGTTGAGCTGTTCAGTGCAGTTTCGGCTGCATCTTGAACCACACCAATAATAAAGCCAACAGCAACCACTTGCATGGCAACATCGTTAGAAATACCAAACAAGCTACAAGCCAGTGGGATCAATAATAATGAACCACCCGCCACACCGGATGCGCCGCAAGCTGAAACAGCAGCAACAACACTCAGTAACAATGCGGTCAGTAAATCGACTTGAATGCCTAAGGTATGCGCCGCAGCTAAGGTCAATACGGTAATAGTGATCGCCGCGCCGCCCATGTTGATGGTGGCACCTAAGGGAATAGAAACGGAATAAGTGTCTTCATGCAGCTTTAACTTTTCACACAGCGCCATATTCACCGGAATGTTTGCCGCGCTCGAGCGAGTAAAAAACGCCGTCACACCACTTTCACGCAAGCATTGAAATACCAGCGGATACGGATTACGTTTAATCTTCACGTACACAATCAATGGATTAACAACTAAAGCAATAATAGCCATCGCACCTAATAGCACGGCCAATAACTGGGCATAACCTGCAATCGCCGCAAAACCGGTTTCGGCAAATGTCGCCGCAACGAGACCAAAAATACCGATAGGCGCTAAACGGATAATAAAACGCACCATTTGTGAAATACCGTGGCTCATGTCGGCAAACACTTGTTTAGTCGAATCGGTAGCATGATGTAGGGCTAAACCTAAACCCACACCCCAAGCGAGAATACCAATATAGTTGCCCGTCATTAACGCATTGACTGGGTTATCAACCAGTTTGAATAACAAGGTATGGATGACTTCACCAATGCCCTGTGGTGGGCTGGTGCCTTCTACGCCAGCAACTAAGACTAAATTAGTCGGGAAAATCGAACTCAGGAGCACTGCGGTTAATGCGGCCGCGAAAGTGCCGAATAAATACAGCACCACAATGGGACGCATATTGGTTTGAGTATTCTTTTTTTGATTAGCAATCGATGACGCCACTAAGATAAAAACTAAGATGGGAGCAATCGCTTTTAATGCGCCAACGAATAAACTGCCTAAGAAGGCGATATCTTTCGCGCTACTCGGTGAAAAACTGGCTAAGACCACACCAGCGATTATCCCCAAAAAGATTTGTATTACTAGACTGCCATTAGCCAACTTAGCTAACAATGATGATTCTTGTTTCATGGTTTAACCTATCGTTATTATATTTCGGTTGAGATCCCCAACGCGCACCTTCGGAAATGAGGCCAATAAGGTTTTTATAGGATGTGACTGGACTTGTCTAGTTTTGCGGGGAAATAAGCTAACTAAATTACCCTAGCCCCGCAAAAAGCATACAAAAAACTAACAAGCGCCAGATTAACGCTTGTCTAAGGCGAGATCGGCGCCCCGTAACATGGCGTCGATTAACTCGTGGGCATCGAACTTAGTCAGTGCTTCATTTGCCCCTACTTGATGGGCCTGACTCACGCTAATTTCGCTGGATAAAGAAGTGTGTAAAATAATGTAGGCCTTGGCAGTCAGTGGATTATCACGCACTTCAAAAGCCAATTCGTAACCATCCAGTCCCGGCATCTCGATATCACTCACCAAAATATCTATCGGGTGATGTTCCAGTGCCGCTTGCTCCATCATGACTAGCGCTTCTTTGCCGTCGGCGGTGACTCGATAAGGAATGTTAATCATATCAAGGGCGTCGGACAACTGCTTACGTGCCACCTTAGAATCATCCACTAAAAGGATATTCATAGGTTTAAGTTTTTCACGTTGTACGTCGGTCAAAATAGCCCGATTTGCCTTTGGGTTATCGGGGAAGATTTTCGACAATAACAGTTCAACGTCAAGCAACTGTACCAGTTGGTCCTCAAAACGTGTCACGCCCGTCAAATAGGCATTTTTCCCTAAACTAGACGAAGGAGCTTCAATATCACGCCAGTTGCATTCGATAATCTTATCGATACCACGCACTAAGAAACCAATGATCATCCGCTGACAATCCGTGATGATGATGTAGCACTTTTCCCGCTCTTCAGGAGCAATCGGCCGATAACCAATCGCTGCTGCCATATCTATGATAGGAATCGTATGGCCGCGGATAGTTGAAGCCCCCAGAATCGTCGGATGAGATTGAGGAATTTTACTGAGACGTGTGTACGGCACCAGCTCACGCACTTTCAACGTGCCTAAGGCAAACACTTGAGTCTGTGATAACCGAAACAGTAGTAATCCCTGTGACTGACTTGCCTTACTTTTCATAATTAGATAGATAACTCACTAAAACCAACCTGCGGATAGCTTAACCTTAACACAGTAAAAATTTGATGACTAAGGTCAAACGAATGAAACTATTATGCCTATTAATGAATAGGTTCGACTCTAAGTCGCCTAAAAAGGCTTAGTCTTGTAATGCGTACAAAACGTCAAAGGCGAATTGATCCCAGCCATCGGCAGTAAAGGCGATATCGCGAATACTGCGAACTTGGCTGACAGCGTGTAATGGCGCAGCACCATTGACCATCAAGTAATATGCCATGATGAGGCTAGTGCGATCCTTACCCGAGCGGCAATGGATCACCACAGGTAAGCCATCGGCTTCACACTGCTGGATAAAGGCTAATGCCTTGGGCAATTGAGCGACACAAATCGCCACATCCCCATCTTGGGGCGGCACATTGCGCGAAAAGGGAATACATTCGTAACGTAAATCGAGCTTTTTAAAGGTGCTAGGCTCGCAGCCTTCGCCCCCATTGACCGATAGAATGGCACCAATACCGGCCTCTTTAAGCGCCTGCAAATCCCAAGGATCTTTATTGGGACCACTGCGCCCTGCGACTTTACCTTCAACTAACCAGAATAAGTGTTGCATAAACCTTACCTACGACAAGTGAGATGACAAGGGACGTCAGAGATAAGCTAAGAATAGCTTGTTTCCAACGACTTAAGATTTTTTACCCCAAAATTCAGCATTGGCAGGCGGTAACTGTTTACGTTTTTTTTTACCCATACCTTCGGGCTTGGCGACAGGTTTAGCTTGTTCTAACAGTTCGGCTGGCATTTCGTCATCGGCTTCAAAACCGACAATTTGCTCACGCACTAACTTAAGCTTGTTCTTTTTCTCTATCACGCCAAAGTGGTGATAATCCTCATGGGAAATCAAGGTCACAGCTAAGCCTGCTTCACCGGCGCGGCCACTACGGCCAATGCGATGCATATAATCTGCAGGGCTTCTTGGTAAATCAAAGTTGATCACCACAGGCAGTTTATCGATATCGATACCACGGGCGGCAATGTCAGTAGCGATTAACACACTGATCTCACCATTTTTAAACCCATCGAGCACTCGCGTACGTGCGCCTTGGGCTTTATCGCCATGGAAGACTTCGGCACTGATCCCACGTTTAGACAACTTTTGCGCTAAATGATTACAGGTATTTTTGGCACTCACAAAAATCAACGCCTGTGACCACTGATGTTCTTTAATCAGATGCGCCAATAATGCGGTTTTCATCGGACGATTAACGGTAATCACCCGTTGATGAATCGTGCTTTCTTGTTCACTTTGGAATTGGTATTCAAGCGGATCATTCAGTAATTTTGCCGTTAATTCACGGACTTCTTCAGGGAATGTTGCTGAGAATAATAAGGTTTGTTTCTTGGCGGGCAAAGCGTCGAGCACTTGGGCTAATTCTTCTGTAAAACCAAGGCTTAACATGCGGTCGGCTTCATCAAGCACTAAGGCGCTAACGCGGTTAAGTTTGATGGCATTGCTGGACAACAGATCTAACAAACGACCCGGCGTTGCCACTAATACGTCGGCACCAGCGCGTAGGCTCTGCATTTGCGCATTGACTGACACACCGCCAAACGCGGCGACAATTTTTAGCTTGCCATTCAAATGCGAGGCATAGGACAGAAAGCTGTCTGCGACTTGCTGGGCTAATTCACGGGTTGGGACTAAGACCAAACAACGAACATAAGCGCCTGTCTTATCGTCTGTTTTTGCTTCAACAAGTTGCTGCAACAGCGGCACGGCAAAGGCTGCCGTTTTACCCGATCCCGTATTGGCGCCGGCTAACACATCCCGCCCAGCGAGCACAGCGGGAATCGTCGCCGCCTGTACTGGTGTGGGCGAAACATAGGCTAATTCGGTTAGTCGATTTAGCAAAGGTGCAATAATGCCGAGTTGGGCAAAGCTTGCCGCAGAGGAAGAAGCCTGAGTCATAGAAAGTTTAACTGCTCACCAATATCTTAATAGGCGGCTATTCTAGCTTAAATATCGAGGCAGTGCTTGTCAGTTTCCAGCGTTAACAACTGCTGTTTCATCGCAAGCCCGTAGGCGTAACCCGTTAACTTGCCATTTTTGCCTATTACTCTATGGCAAGGCACAATAATCGCGATGGGATTGGCGCCATTGGCCGCGCCCACGGCACGCACTGCCTTAGGCCGACCGATTTGCTCGGCAATCTGCCCATAACTACAGCTCTGGCCGTAATCTAAATTGAGCAAGGCTTGCCATACGTCGCGCTGAAATTCAGTGCCCTTGGGCGCGAGCTTTAAATCAAATTCAACCCGCTCACCCGCAAAGTAATTCGCAAGCTGCGTCTGAGTTTCGCGAATATGCGCCTTAGCTTGATTGAGGGCATCCTCACTCGCCTTGGCAAGCGTAATCTCAGTGCGATCCGAGCCGACAACGGTTAAATGGCTCAGTCCATAGGCATTGGCATTTAACTGCAATATTCCGACAGGACTGATAAACGTATCTACAGCGCAGGGTTGATATTCTGCAATGCTTGGCGCTTGGCTCAATTGACGAATCGCATGTTTCATATTCTGTCTCTTCGTTTGCTCTTTGTTTGATCTTAATTTGGTACTTAACTGAACTACTTACTCATCTTTTAAAACTGGCCGTTAAATGTGAGGCGGCTTAATGGTTATTGATGCCAGAGCTGAAAGGTTAAGTAACTGCCCCACGGGGCAATTTGTTGACTCAGCTGCTCGCACAATTTGGGATAGCTCACTGCCGCGGCTGCCGTTTCATCTAACTTATTGTTCTTGATATATAAGGCCAATAAATGCTTTTTAACAATCAAATCCGAATGTAAAAACACGTTTGGATCGCCCAAGCCACGAAGCTTGGCATACGCTATCGTCCAAGGACCTATGCCTTTAACGCTAAGCCAATCATCGACACTTGCCTCAGGATGTTCGCAGATAAACGCTGCGAGCGCATTGAGCGCTAATTTACGGGCGCCAGGCATTTTAAGCTCTGTTAAACTCGCCTCACGAATCGCCTCGGGTGTTGGGAATAATCGATACTCGCGGCCATTGAGACTAAAACGCTCGCCATAGGCTTCAACCAATATATTCAGTAGCTTAGTCGCCTGCACGACAGTCACTTGCTGACCCAAGATCGCGCGGCAAACCGCTTCAAACAAAGAGCCTGCGCCAGGAATGCGCAATCCCGAAAACGGCATTAAACCTAAACTCGGCAGCGTACTTAAACCTTGCTCAATCTGCTGCATATCCGCATCGAGATCTAAAATGCGTCGCACCTCAGTGACCAGCAATTGCAGCTCATCAACGGCGGAATCTTCGGTCAAAGCAATCGCAAGTTTGAAGCGATTCAGCTTAGGCTCATGGATAATTTGCACTGTGCCGCGCATCTTGCCTATGGCAAAACAGCGACCATATTCGAGCCCGTTATCATCAGCCTTGGCTTCAGCGGCAAGGTTCGTTTCATCTGCAATCTGAACTGCATCGCTCGCTTGTGGATGACTGACTTGCGGCGTGAACCATTCCATCCCCGTCACCGCACGTAAGCGATAAAATGCCAGCTGCGATGCCCAATCCAATGGGGGTCGATAGTATTGATATAGGGTTAATCCATAGTGCGGCACAAATTCACCCAAAGTATCAATTTCACCGAATCCTGTTGATGAATCAATAACCTGCTCCTTTGCCGCCTTAGTTAAAGCGGTCTTTCTTAATTGAGTTGGCGTCAATTGTAAGGTTTGCTTAAATGCCTCATTGAAACGGCGAATACTATTGAAACCCGCCGCCAGCGCGACTTGGGTGATAGGTAATTGGGTTTGATGTAGCAGTTGTTTTGCAAACAGTAACTGCCTGTATAAGGCATATTGTTTAGGCGAAGTGCCAAAGCCTTCGGTAAAAAGTTTATTGAGATAACGACTGCTTATCCCTAATCTGTCAGCCAATTGTGTCACAGTCGACGCTGGCTCTCCCGATGATTTCCCCGCTAAGGCGCCCGCTTCAATTAAACTAATTGCTCTCGCCAACGTAGTGCCTGTGCCTTTCCATGGATTTGAGCCTGGCGCACTGTCGGGCCGACAACGCAAACACGGGCGTAATCCAGCCTGGGCGGCTTTCACGGCCGAATCAAAATAACGCACATTCTGCTCTTTTGGCGCGACGGCAGGACACACGGTACGGCAATAAATCCCCGTCGTTAATACGCCCACAAAAAACTTACCATCAAAACGCGGATCGCGGCTCATCCTAGCCTCACGGCAAATGGACGCAGAAAGTAGCCCAGCACTTGACTCCAGTGAATGCACTGAGTCTATTTCATCACGCTTAATCGCACTCTCAGACGCTCTATCTGTACTCATTTTTCATCACGCCCGACAATATTCGCTCACAATTAATTTCTTGTTCATTACTTTACGTAAAACTAGCATGTAGCACTAGCGGAAAACGGAACTCAATCATTTCAATGCTTTTAGGGAATGAAATCTTATATACCCAAGCTACCTGAAGATACGAGTTTCAGAGCGTCTAGGGTGCTTCAATTCAAGGCGCATCAATGACAGAATGTCGGCCACCTTTTGAATTGATGCAACACGGAAGTAGAGTGCCCTAGGCGCTCCGTCCCGGCGGCTGATGTTAACCACGGGGTAACGCACTTTATGCCGTGTTGGTTATTTTTAACTTAGTCCATAGGTCTGCAAATAACCGCAATCGCCATGGATGGCGTGAATGCCATTTATGCAGGAGCAATAAAGGGCCTTGCCTAAAGTGCGTTAAATTCCCGCTGAATCCTGCATCTTCAGGTTGTTTGGGTATATGCTATACGCGACTATTTTTTATCTCACCATAGAGTTAATTCATGTTTAAACGATTTGAATCTTGGGTTGAAGCCCTCCCCGATGATGAACCGACTAAGCCACCCACAGGGGTTTATGCTTTTTGCCGCCACTACACTAAAGGCTACGAACTGCCGCTGATCTTAATGTCAGTGCTGACCGCTATGCTGGCGATGCTTGAAGTGTCCCTGTTCGGATTTATGGGCCAATTAGTGGATTGGCTTGTGAAAAAAAATCCTGAAACCTTATTTCAAGACGAAGGCACGACATTGATGCTGATGGGAGGCATGGTGCTGATTGTGATGCCAATCTTGGTATTGCTGCATGCGCTTATCATGCATCAAACCTTGCTCGGCAATTATCCTATGTCGATCCGTTGGCTCGCCCACCGTTATTTGCTAAAGCAAAGTGTGTCATTTTATCAAGATGATTTTGCTGGCCGAATCGCCACCAAAGTCATGCAAACCTCCCTAGCCGTGCGTGAAACTGTGATGAAATTACTCGATGTATTGGTATACATTCTCGTGTATTTCACTTCTATGTTAGTGATGATCGCCAGCGCCGACCTGCGCTTAGTCATACCTATGCTCATCTGGCTTGCACTGTATGTTGGGCTGCAATGGTACTTTGTACCTAGGCTGAAAAGTGTCTCTACCGAACAAGCCGATGCGCGCTCGACCATGACAGGCCGTATTGTCGACAGTTATACCAACATCACCACAGTGAAACTATTTGCCCACACGCAAAAAGAAGCCGAATACGCCAAATCCAGTATGCGGATATTCTTAGACACGGTTTATCGCCAAATGCGCTTAGTAACGGGCATCAGTGTCAGCGTGCAAATTATCAACTATGTACTCGCATTCAGCATTGCCGCTGTATCGATAGCTCTGTGGACTGATAATGCAATCACGGTAGGCGCCATCGCCATTGCGGTCAGTTTAGCACTGCGCTTAAACGGCATGTCACAGTGGATCATGTGGGAAATCAGTTCGTTATTTGAAAATATCGGCACTGTCACCGATGGGATGAACACCTTATCGAAAACAACGATCATCCAAGATGAGCCAAACGCCAAGCCGTTGGTCGTCAATCAGGGTAAGATTGATTTCAACCAAGTGTATTTCCATTACGGTGAGCAAACAGGGGTGATTGAAGATCTGAATCTGAATATTAAGGCAGGTGAAAAAGTTGGCTTAGTGGGACGTTCTGGTGCGGGTAAGTCGACCTTAGTGAATCTATTAATGCGCTTCTACGATGTCGAGAAAGGTCAGATTAATATTGACGATCAAGACATTAAAACGGTTATGCAGGATTCGCTACGCTCGCAAATCGGTATGGTAACCCAAGATACATCACTGTTGCACCGTACTATCCGCGAGAACATTCTTTACGGCAATCCAACGGCCAGCGAAGAACAGCTCGACAGTGCGATTAAACAAGCTCAAGCCTATGACTTTATTAAGGATCTAAGTGACCCTCACGGTAATCATGGTTTAGATGCCCAAGTGGGTGAACGTGGTGTAAAACTTTCTGGGGGCCAAAGACAGCGTATCGCCATCGCGCGGGTTTTATTAAAAAATGCGCCGATTTTGCTGCTTGATGAAGCCACTTCAGCGCTTGATTCCGAAGTCGAAGCCGCCATTCAAGAAAGTTTATATGAGTTAATGCAAGGTAAAACAGTAATTGCAATCGCTCATCGACTTTCAACCATTGCCGCGATGGACAGGCTAATAGTGTTAGATCAAGGCCGAGTCGTCGAACAAGGCACTCATCAAGAACTTATTGCCGCTGGCGGTATTTATGCCCAGCTATGGGCACACCAAACCGGTGGATTCTTAGGTGTAGACTAAATTAAAAGTTAAATGACGAAAGGCGACACTCAGCAATGAGCGTCGCCTTTTTTATCTCAAATAAGTCTCCGCCTAAATCTGCCCTCTTCCCGCAAAGCTTCACTCTTACACTCGCCCTCATATTCACCGCAACGATACGCTATTTTGCACAATAGATGCAGTGAGAACGGCTCACTTCAAATTGCGCTCGTTGAGCTATTGGAAGCATGAGATAAATCGCGATTAACGGTTCAACTTATCAGTATTGAAAGTAGCAGCATTCAAAGTGCCAACACACTGAATAATCCGAAAGGTAAGTTTTAGCTATGGGTTAACGCAAGGTTAAGCAGGAAAACACTTAAATAATTCTTATCACACAATTGAACAGAATGACTTCACCACACTAAGTATGCCTCTCGAAGCATTATTTATCTTAATGTGGATGGTTTGATTGGTGGGTAAATTCGGCTTAGGCAAATAACTCGAGGCGTATGACTCGTAAATGAATCGGGGAGATCTCGATTTAATATTCAAAATTCAGACACAAAAAAACCACCTTGAGGTGGTTTATTGTCTTTAACCAAAGTTTCGATAAACCTTGATTAAAATTGGTATCCCCTAGGGGATTCGAACCCCTGTTACCGCCGTGAAAGGGCGGTGTCCTAGGCCTCTAGACGAAGGGGACCCGGACTTATGATTTAACTCGTAACCGAGCTTTGTAGCACATTCACTTCAGTAGGCTAGGAAGTAAATGCTTTGTTCTTACCAAACAACACGTTAGTTATTTGCTAGGAACCAAAATTTGGTATCCCCTAGGGGATTCGAACCCCTGTTACCGCCGTGAAAGGGCGGTGTCCTAGGCCTCTAGACGAAGGGGACCCGGACTTATGATTTAACTCGTAACCGAGCTTTGTAACACATTCACTTCAGTAGGCTAGGAAG
>NZ_JAUOEV010000032.1:0-35297 GCF_031932135.1 Shewanella vaxholmensis | reverse complement strand
CGTTTCCATTGGAAACGGCTTTTGTGTATTTATCGCTATTTTAATGCGACATCAATAGCCGCAATTAATTGTCCTGTGCAATAGACGCGGGCATATCATCACGTAATTGTAACCACATCTTACCGCTGTTAATGCCATAGGTGCGCATCAGCGCTGGGACGTCGAGATAATTTTTCGCTTGAGCCAGTAACTCTAACTCTTTATAAAAATTCAAAGCCAATAATCGCGCATCAGAACTGGTGAAATAATAGCGACCGACTCGGCTATACAATCCCTTAAATCCATTTAATATCAATACGTAAAGTGGATTCCCGGAGGAGAAAGCTAAGGTATGATGCAATAAATAGTCGAATTCGGCATAGGATTCAGCCGTATCTTCAAGCTGATGAATTTTGGCGAGCACATTCACAGCCGTGTCTGGGTTATAACGCAGGGCACCGCGGAAATAGATAGCACTGACGTTAGTACGGGCCGACAAGAGTTGGTCAACCAATACCGGAAATCCTTCAGGATTAAGATCGGCAATCGTCTCAAGAATGTTTAAGCCCGAGGTTTCCCAGAAATTGTTCACTCGCGTTGGTTTACCGTGTTGGATTTTCAACCATCCGTCACGGGCTAAGCGCTGTAGCACTTCACGCAGAGTGGTGCGAGTCACACCGATCAATTCCGAAAGCTCACGTTCAGCCGGTAAAATGGACCCTGGAGGAAATTTATTATCCCAAATGGATCTCACAATATACTTCTCTGCAAAACTTGCAGGTCCTTTGGCATTGATAATCATCAGCCCACTTATCCAGTTGTTGTGCGTCGTAATGGTCACTGATCATACCAGAGCGGTAAAAAATGGAAACCATTGACTTAAATTCACTGTGTTATCGCCGTGTAAATGTCACACAATCGCTCAAAAAAACGACCAAGATCAAGGCAGCAAACGCCAATTTTGCCGATTAGCTCCGCTTTTTGAAATGTGGGTATCAGTATCTCATTACATTAGCTTTCTCTTTAGGCTAGACTGATTTAACAAACGCAGGTATTGATATTAAACACGTGCAATTTTTAACATAATTAGAAGAGAGGCTGCCATGCCGGCGACAATGAGTCAGGCGTTTATTGGGAACTTCTTAGGAAATTCTCCTAAGTGGTACAAAACCGCAATACTGTCATTTTTAATTATCAATCCACTACTCTTTTTCTATGTCGACCCCTTTGTGGCCGGCTGGGTATTGGTGCTTGAATTTATTTTTACCTTAGCAATGGCATTAAAATGTTATCCATTACAGCCTGGCGGATTATTAGCGATTGAAGCAGTCGCAATTGGCATGACATCGGCAAGCCAAGTCTTGCATGAAATAGAAGCCAACCTCGAAGTATTATTACTCTTGGTATTTATGGTCGCTGGTATTTATTTCATGAAGCAGTTGCTGTTATTTGGCTTCACGAAAATTATCACCAAAGTCCGCTCTAAAATTTTAGTGTCGTTAATGTTTTGTTTGGCATCAGCGTTTTTATCGGCCTTCTTAGATGCATTAACAGTTATTGCCGTGATTATCGCAGTCGCTGTGGGTTTCTATTCTATTTACCACAAGGTCGCTTCTGGAAAAGATTTCGGCGCCGATCACGATCATACCTCCGAAGAGAAAAACGCTGCGGGTGAAGATATATTGAACGAAGAAGAACTCGGTGCATTCCGTGGTTTCCTTCGTAATTTGTTGATGCATGCGGGTGTGGGTACTGCACTCGGCGGCGTATGCACTATGGTAGGTGAGCCACAGAACCTTATCATTGCCGCACAGGCCAATTGGCAGTTCGGTGAATTCGCCGTACGTATGTCACCGGTTACTGTTCCGGTATTGATTTCAGGTGTCTTAACCTGCTACTTAGTTGAAAAATTTGGCATTTTTGGTTATGGCGCTAAATTACCAACGGCCGTGCATCGGATCTTATGTGAATATGCCGCCCATGAAGATGCCCGTCGAACCAACAAAGACAACATGAAGTTAATCGTCCAAGCGATAGTGGGTGTCTGGTTAATAGCGGGGCTTGCCTTACACTTAGCTTCTGTGGGCTTAATTGGTCTTTCTGTAATTATTTTGACCACAGCCTTTAACGGCGTCACCGATGAACATGCCCTTGGTAAAGCCTTCGAAGAAGCACTGCCTTTTACCGCGTTATTAGCAGTGTTCTTTGCGGTAGTTGGCGTGATTATCGATCAACACTTATTCGCCCCCGTTATCCAATGGGCACTGAGTTATGAAGGCAATACCCAGTTAGTGATTTTCTACATCGCCAACGGATTACTGTCTATGGTGAGTGACAACGTGTTCGTCGGCACTGTGTATATCAATGAAGTGAAGGCTGCATTGATTAACGGCCAAATCACCCGTGATCAATTCGACTTACTGGCCGTTGCAATTAATACTGGGACTAACTTGCCTTCGGTGGCGACACCTAATGGTCAAGCCGCGTTCTTGTTCTTACTAACATCAGCCTTAGCGCCGCTTATCCGCTTGTCCTATGGCAGAATGGTTTGGATGGCATTGCCCTACACTATCGTGCTATCCATTGTGGGCGTTATGGCGATTGAAACGGGATTCTTAGAGCAAGCTACTCAATATTTCTATGATTCCCATACAATCATCCATCACAGTGCAAAAGAAGTATTAGGCACAGTGTCTGGACATTAAACTTCTCTATTGACTGAACTTTATTTAATAAGTAGAGTCAAAAAAACGCCCCATGTCTGAGGGCGTTTTTTGTTGATATGGAGCTCACTTTGACTGTCATTACTCGCTTTGCCCATTCCCGTTCGTCTTGGTTTATTCTCGCAAGCACAGCCCTCGGCTTAGAGTTAAGCGCACTGTATTTTCAACATATAATGAAACTCGATCCCTGTGTTATGTGTATTTATCAAAGACTTGCTGTATTTGGTATATTAGCAGCGGGCCTTATCGGCATGACAGCGCCAAAATATCGCATAGTGAGGATTCTCGCGGCTATTATTTGGGCCATCAGTGCAACTTGGGGATTAAAGCTAGCGCTATCGCTGGTAGACATGCAAACCAACCCATCGCCTTTCTCAACGTGTTCATTCTTACCTGAATTCCCCGCTTGGATGCCATTACACGAATGGTTCCCTTCCATTATGATGCCTACGGGCATGTGTACTGATGTGCCTTGGGTCTTTATGGGTGTGACGATGGCCGAATGGATGGTAGTAGCTTTCAGTGGCTTCCTAGTGGCTTGGTTACTCTTTATTGTGCCTATCCTGAGTGGTTCAAATAAACCTTCTCTTTATAAATAACCCGTTTGAGATGAGGCAGGGATCAACCCTGCCTTTAATTAACAATTTTATTCACAGTTTACGACTGATTCCCGCCGCTTATCCCATTCAATCGCCGCAACTTAAACATCTGCTCATAGCAAAACAGCGAGAACGCGCTACACTGGCTCAATGAAAAGGTGATGATTTGGAAACTGGTGATTATGGGAAAAAGTTCGACATCTGAGCCACATACAGCCTTAACCCAATGGCAAAACAGTTTGCCGTTCAAATTTAGCCTTATCCAACTTGTCATTGCCGCAATTTTGATTTGCAGCACAGCTTGGGTCATTCTCAGCATTCAACGCCAACAAGTGCTTGATCAACAAGCCGTATTAAACCAGAACTATGGCCAATTAATCATAGCCAAACTGCAGGAAATGACTTCACAGGTCGAAACCGTTGTCGGTTCAATTTCCAGTATTACAAAACTTTACCGCTATGATCATGAGCAACTGGTGAAAACCATCCCCAGCCTGCTGACGCTCGCTAACCAACAACGCATTATCTCTGGTGGCGGCGTATGGCCCGAACCCGGCGCGTTTAATCAACAAAAATTTCGCGATAGCCTATTCTGGGCCCACAATGTCAACGATGAATTAGTTGCCATTGATAGCTATAACAAGGACACGTTTCCGAGTTATCACACCGAAGAATGGTATCGCCCGACACGCTATTTCCCCGCGGGCAAAATTTTCTGGTCAAAGTCTTATTTCGACCCCACCACCCATGAGTCCATGATCACGGCTTCAGGTGCTATGTGGATGGACCATCAATTTATTGGTGCAGCAACCGTAGATATCAGTTTAGAAAAACTCAATGCCCTATTACGCAATGTGATGGTGGATGTTAGGGGTTATGTCATTGCCTTAGATCATCAAAATCAAGTACTCGCCTATCCCCATGGCGATAACAATCTTCAGCATCAAGCTAATACCAGCCACACCTTTGTCACTTTTAATCATCTCGTTAACCAACAGCCAGACTTCAGTCCCATCGAAGCGGCATTACACAATGCGGATAAGGCATTTATCGCAGAAGCCGTGGCCGAGCGCGTCTTTACCCAAGAACAGATGCAGCATTTGACTCGGCTAAGTCATCAAGATGAGCGCGACATGTTAGCCGCCATCGTCAATAACAATGCCTTAAACCATTTTACCACCCCAAAATTACTGACTTCAGTAACCTTAGCCCATGATCCCATTCTAAAAACAGCGTCTCTGGTTTCGGTATTTTTAATGCCTAATACCTATTGGAAAGTACTAGTTGTCACCCCAATTTCGCCACTGCAAGATACCGCCAAACACTTAGTTGAAAAGGTCGGTATTTATTTAGTGTGTATCCAGCTTTTAGGCTTAATCCTATTATTCTTGCTCCAACATAGGTTGTTTATTACCCCGATTATTGAAATCGTCCAAGCCTTAAAACGTAACGATTCCGCCTCAATTGAACTTAAAGCTAAAAACAGCCAAGATGAAATTGGCTTATTAGCCAAGACATTCCTGTCGCGCACGCAACAACTTGAAGTGGCCATGGCGAGTTTAGATGCCAGTAATCTTGCCCTAGAACAACAATTGCAGAGCCAAAACCTGTTCCAACTTGAATTAAAACGCCATAAGGAACAACTAAGGGCTTTACTGAAATTTTCCCAAAATCTTATCTATGTCAAAGATCTGCACGGCAAATATATTTTAGTGAATGACAAGTACTGCGAAATCTTAGGTATAGAACGCAGACGCATAATTGGCGCCTCGGATTTCGAGGTATTTCCTAGCCAATTTGCCCACGAGTATCAACAAAACGATCAACGCGTACTGCACAATAACGAAGCCATCAATTTTGAAGAAGCCATTCCCTCACCACTGGGGAATCTTATGTATATCGTGACCAAATTTAAGATCAAAGATGATGACGATACTGTGATTGCGGTCGGCGCTATCGCCTTTGATATCACCTTGAAAAAAATTAAAGAGCAGGAACAGGAGAAATTACTCTTAGGACAAGTTGAGACGCTCAATCATCTACAAGAGCAAGTTCGCCTTATCAATCAACATAATAATGAGCTTTACCAAGAGCAAGAAGCATTAACTAAAATGCTCGAAAAGCATCATCAACTCAATCTCAGCCGTGAACAAAGCCAACAGTTAATGCAAAACTTCTTAGCTGAAATGATGACTCAGGTCATGCATGAGCAAGACCTGCTACTCGCCAAAGTTTGCCAACTGCAACAAACGAACGAGACAAATTACAGCACTCAGATCACCGAAGTCATGGTAACTCAGGCAGAGAAATTGCGGCATATTGCCCAGCTGCTAACCAATCATCAAAACGATATTCGTCCATTGCATCTGGCGCAATTTATGCGTCATTTACTAGGTTTACTAAAAGTGCAACTAGCAAAAGCAAACGTGGAGATAGTGCTCAATTGTGAGGAAAACATCATCATAGATGGCCCAGCTTGGCAATATCTGCAACTCTTCTATCGCTTAATGACTAACACTTTGAATCATGCTTTTAAGACTCACAACGAACAGCGTGAAATCACCATCGCCATCGACAAATCGAACGACGTGCTACAAATCAGTATTCTCGATAATGGCATTGGTATGACACAGGCGCAGCTCACGCAATTGCGACAGGAACTGGAGCAAGAACTCTGTCTCGGGACCTTAACCTGTATCAATCTGTGGCTCAAAAACGACTTCAACGGCAGCTTGACCATCAGCAGCCAGTTAAACCAAGGCACACACATACAGTGTCATTGGCCGCTTAACACAAACTTAGCGTCACAATAAAGAGGGTGGCTTACTGATCAAGCCATGCCTTAGCTTGGCTTTGCTCATCGGCAGCAAATACCTTTACAGGGCACGGCAGCATGCAGGCAAGCGCATTGACCATAGCGCTTGTTTGAGCTTGGTTAGCAATCATGACCACTCTTGAGAAATCACTTAAGTGAAATAAGCCGAGTACCGCATCGTCCCACAGGGCAGCGACAGATATACCTTCAAACTCAGGGGAAAACTCGTACCACAGGCGAATACTGGCGTGATCTTGCAGCTTAGCTTCAATGGCGGGAACTAGATAGCCTTCAATATCCTTATGATTAACACGGCCAGATGCGACAACTGCCAATATGTCATGGGCATGGCCTGAAGAGATCGTTAGCATTGAACACTCCTTATCAATACACGAATAAAATAATGAAAGCTCACATACTAAAGATACACAGACAATGGCATAAATGCAGGAAAAGAGAGTGGTTTATTTTACGTTAAGCCGATTTGAGCGGCTTGCCACTCAAAGCTAAAGCGCCCTTCTGATTAGGCGCTGACTTGTTGTTTAGCGATTTCTTGATCGAACAAATTCTTAATTAAACCGGAAAATTCGGTAATAAATAACGTCTGAGCAGGTGTAGCTTTATGATTGGCAACTGAAGCTAAAATCTCTTCTAAATCATACACAATCGCATCAACTTCGCGGATAATCATGTTGCGCTGCGCGAAAGACAATGACGGATTTTGACCACACACCATAATGATCTGCGCCGACAATTGCTCTTCAAACAATTCCATCACAGTATCGTCTGAAATCACCTCAGAACTTGGTGTTTCAAATAAGCCAAGATGTTCAGTTAAATACTGGACCAAATGCATGTAACCATCTTTATCTGTGACCATTTTTTACCCTTTAAACTCATTAACTTAATATCTAGTGTGGTGCTATTAATACCACAATCGGAAATATCAAAGAAGCCGAAAATTCGGCTTCTCATCGAGATCCAGCATACGCCACTTATTTAACTCTAGCCTATCTTCGATAACTGACGTATTGATCTACACCAATCTTATTGAAGTTACTGAGTTAAGGTTAGTACAAATGACACAGGAACAGCTTGGCTAATGCTCGATAAACCCGCAATTTCACGTAATTTATCAATGCCTGCGACAAGATCAAACTCATTGGCATTCACAATTATCGGCTGAAAACTGTTCACTAACAGCTTTTTATCAGAAACTTTAGTGATAATTACCGAAAAAGTTTTAGTTTGCGATTTACCATGCAATGCAATTTTACCATCGATATCAACGACTTTAGTCTCACCAATGCCGAGATCTTTTAGCATTTTAGTGTCAACTTGAGACGACAGTTTAAGCTCAGGATATAAAGACACTTCGAACAATAAATTCTGCATCCGCTCATCGCGGACATCAATACCAGTGGCGACGCCCATTAACGGAATGGTTAATTCGAATTGACCATCCTCTTTTAGCGTACCTTTGAGCTGTTTAAAGTGATGGACTTCACCAATGTCACCTTTCTTTACCGAAATAAAACTGACTCGCGAGTCTTGATCCATTACTTGCCATTGCGCGGCGCAGCTAAAACTGGCGATCGCCGATAAGGCAACAATTCCCATCCATTTTTTCATCGTATCCGTCCTCAAAAAGTGAGTTTAAAAGCCATGCAGTAAAGCAAATCGACATCTGCAGCAGGCGAAAATAATGCCCAGTTAACCGTGATCCACATCGCATAACTTCAGCTAAAGATACTCTTTTTATCCATTAGCGACCAGTAAACTATACTTCATACTCTAACTAGCCATTTATCTAAGCTATTGGCAAACGCCTGTTTATCCGCTTGGGAAAACGAATCCGGCCCGCCGGTGTGCACGCCTGAACCCCGTAAGTCTTCCATAAAATCGCGCATCGTCAGCTTTTGTTTTATGTTATCGACGGTATAAAGCTCGCCACGGGGATTGAGTGCCAAGGCGCCCTTTTCGATGACTAAAGCCGCTAAGGGAATGTCCGCGGTGATCACTAAATGCGTTGGCTCAACATGGTCGACAATGTATTGATCCGCCACATCAAAACCCGCTCCAACGCGAATTTGGCTGATGTAGGGCGATGGCGGTACGCGGATCATTTGATTAGCCACCAGCACCAGCGGCAAAGCTTTACGCTCCGCCGCACGAAACAGGATTTCTTTGATAGGATTGGGACACGCGTCCGCATCTACCCAAATTTTATAATCACTCAATGTCTTTTCACTCTGTTGCTGTTAGGTTCACAGACTCAGTTTTAGGCAATGCAATACCAAAGGGGGCACCCGACTATGGCGCTAAACGATCGATTTCCCACTCAGTCTCATGGCGAGTATAAATAAAACGATCATGCAGCCTGTGTTCTCCCCCCTGCCAAAATTCGATACTCGAAGGTCTGACTAAGTAACCGCCCCAAAAACTGGGTAAAGGCACATCGCCTTTAGCGAACTTAGCCTTCATTTCGAAGAATTTACCTTCAAGTACTTGTCTCGCGCTAAGTTTACTCGACTGCTGCGACACCCAAGCGGCAATTTGACTGTCCTTAGGACGGGTCATAAAGTATTTAAGCACTTCGGCGGTAGACAACGACTGCGCTTCACCGAGCACCGACACTTGCCGCTCTAAAGGATGCCAAGGGAAATGCAAACTGACTTTATTATTGGCGGCAATTTGCTGGGCTTTGCGACTACCAAGGTTAGTAAAAAATACGAAACCAGTGTCATCAAAACTTTTAAGTAACACTATCCGTTGAAAAGGTTGGCCGTGTTCGTCCACAGTCGCCACACACATAGCCGTTGGATCGCTAAGTTCCGCATCCCTCGCCTGCGTCATCCACAGTTCAAACAAGTCCATTGGGTTTTGCGGTAAGTCGGCACGTCTTAAGCCGCCTTTAGCATACTCGCGGCGGATATCACTGAGATCTGTCATGGGGTTTCCTTAAGTAAATGCCAAAAATTTACATGAATTCAGGGATCAGCACTTCAGCATCAAGCTGCTGATAGTGGCTAAAGCGAATATCATAACCTTGCTCAGTCGTTAATGAGCCACGCCCTAAGCATAAATGGGCAGGAAATCCCTGCGTTGAGTCGTTGATATTAAAGCCAATAGTGTCCCAACTGACGGGAGAAAATAGTGCTAATAATCGTCTTAAGAGTTGTTGCGGATACTGGGCTAAATCCAGATTCGTTTCAAAGCTCACATAGGAGCTAGCGCAGGCATTCTCGCTTTGGGGCGTAATATGCAAGGTCACATAATACTTGCCCCAGAGACCGTTCATAGAAAAACCTGAGGGGTCAAATAAATGGGCGTCAAGCTCAAAGTCTGGGAATAAATCGTTAAGTTCGAGTGCGGCACAAATTTCAGCTTTGCTTTGCGAGCCACCATTTAGATAATCGGCTAGCTCACCACGAATGTGGTACATCAACAGCTCACAGCTTTGATCATCCTTTGGTGCACGATAATCACTATCAGAGCAGAAAAAATAATGATGATGACTGTCTAAATGCCCCACTCTCATTGCCTTACCCGCGATACGCTGACGCAGCTTGCCAACATCATCAGCAAAACTCGTGGTTTGCAGGTGGGCTTGGTATTCGTTTTTACGCTGATAACTCACCAACGCCATGGCAGGCACGCCAAGCGCGTCGATAAAATAACAGGCGGCGTCCACTAAAGTACTATTGCCGCAGGTGAGCATGACAAATCTGTCGTGCCAGACAAACAAGCTAGATTCACTCAACAGGTAGGCATCGCAATCAGCATTACTTAGCTGCGACAAAATCTCGGCATGGGCACAATTGACTAAGGCTGACCAAAAACTCACATCGAGTTCACGTAAATTCGGCGCAGACGCCGCCACGATGATCTCAAGTTTCTTTTCTGAGCCTTCAAAAAACATCAAATCCTTAACTCCATTAAACGCTATGCGCCCTTGCTGTTGACATCCTTTACGCCGTAATAGCACCCACGGACGATAAATAAATATCGTCCAGAAAGCAAAAATCAGCCTAAGTGACCTTAGGCTGATTTATTTTAACACACTAAATCTTAAGAAAAATATCTTAAGAAAAATCTTCCAAGTAAGTGTAGCCTTTCAGGCCAACTTGCAGTTCTTCTAAAATTTGTGCGCGTTCATCTTCGGCAATATGCAGATTCACTAACTCTTCGTAAGTGCGCATAAAGGCCACCGCATCTAAGTTAACGTAACGCAATACGTCAGCGACAGTATCACCCGCCAATACCGATTCAATGTTCGTCACACCGTTATCTTCGATGCGAACAACCGCAGAGTTAGTATCACCAAACAAATTGTGCATATCACCCAAGATTTCTTGGTAGGCACCCACAAGGAAGAAACCAATCAGGTACGGGCTATCCGCACTCCAAGCTGGCACTGGCAATGTGGTTTCAATCCCTTGTCCATCAACGTATTGATCAACAATACCGTCAGAGTCACAGGTGATATCGAGCATCACAGCACGGCGCTCAGGGGCTTTGTCTAAACCCGATAATGGCAATACTGGGAACACTTGGTCAATACCCCAAGCATCCGGTAGTGACTGGAATAATGAGAAGTTAACAAAGAATTTATCGGCTAACTTTTCATTGAGCTCATCAATAATCGGTCTGTGATAACGGTTCTTCGCACTCAATAGCCCTTGCACTTCATGGCAAACCCGCAGGTTAGCTTGTTCAGCCCACGCACGCTCCGCTAAGCTCAATTGACCTAAAGCGAACAGTGAATGCGCTTCTTGTAAGTCACTTTGGCTATCGTGGTAAATCTCAATCAAGGCGCGTTGATCGGCGCGGCCGCTGATCTCTGACCATGAATGCCACATGTTATGTAATAACTGTGGTGACTCTTCAGCTGGGGCTTGAATATCTTCAGGCTGATAGGCTTCAGTACCAATAACATCGGTGATAAGCACAGCATGGTGCGCGGTTAAATAGCGACCCGATTCTGAAATAATACGTGGCATAGGTTGCTCGTATTCATTACAGATGTCGGTCAATACGTTAACGATATTGTTAGCGTATTCGGTCAGGCCGTAGTTCATCGAGTTATTACTTTGGCTACGTGTGCCATCGTAATCCACCGCTAAACCACCGCCAACGTCGAAGCAGTTAACACTTGCGCCTAATTCACGTAATTCACAGTAGAAGCGACCCGCTTCACTCACACCTTGGCGAATATCACGAATGTTGGCGATTTGCGAACCTAAGTGGAAATGCAGTAACTGCAGCGAATCCAGCATGTCGTGTTGCTTAAGTTGTTCAACCACCAGCAAAATTTGTGCTGCTGATAGACCGAACTTAGACTTCTCGCCACCGCTCGCCTGCCATTTGCCTTTGCCTTGGAATGCTAAACGCGCACGCAAACCTAAACGCGGTTTAACGCCCAAACGTTTAGATTCAGCTAACACCATTTTCAGTTCAGACAGTTTTTCTAAAACGATGTAAACCTTATGGCCTAACTTTTCACCAATCAGTGCTAAACGGATATATTCATTATCTTTATAACCATTACATACAATGACTGAACTGGCTTTTTGCGCCATGGCTAACACAGCCATCAGCTCAGGCTTACTGCCCGCTTCTAAACCCAGTTGTGGTACTTCTTTTGATGCCTGACTCGCCAGGATCTCTTCCACCACAGTTTGCTGTTGGTTTACTTTAATCGGGTAAACCAGCAAATAGTCCGCCTGATACTCGTACTTCTGTATCGCTTGGTCGAATGCTTGGCACAAACTGTTCACTCTGTGGTGCAGGATCTGCGGAAAACGAACTAGTACAGGCAAAGCGACGCCCGCTTTAACCATGTCTTTGGCTAGCTCATTTAAGCCAATCTTGTAATCAGGATTTTTTGGGTCCGGTGACACTGTCACCTCACCGTGATCGCTGATCCCATAAAAACCTTGGCTCCAGTGAGTAACATTGTACCCAGCACGAGCATCATCAATAGACCAATCATTCATTATTATTTAGCCCGTCTATTAAAAAATGGGTTAAACGGTTATGACTTAATAGCACAACCGCCCGTTCGACAAACCCAGGCAAAGGGACACCTTACCTGACATACACGAAGGTGGATTTCACCTTCTACTTAATGCCGCAACGTCACGCTAGTGTAAGTGACATTGCCGCGATTTTCATTAATAGCGCAAGAGACAATTCATCTTAACGCACTATATCCTATCATATTGATGGAGAAGCTTATTCCCTTCTCCCAGTAAAGCTATCTTTACTTGCCTCGCTTGTATTTATCTTAAGGCTAAAGGCCGAAAATACCGCCAAAAAGCCGAATGAAGTCCTAAGTCGCATCCTTAAAACATCAAGCTAATAAGCAGCTTAAAGACGTTCGAAAGAAGTTAAGACCTTCAGAAACCGATAACACATGTAGAAAACGAAAACCGACAAAACCGAACTAGCGAAAACGCCAAACCAGCTTATCTCTAGGCAAGATTATTTTAACAGGGGACTATTGGCTTCTTCGCGGCCAGAATTGATGCGGATCAACGTGAGATGCTTAAGGCCAGTATCATCGTATGGCACGACAATCGAGCGTTGGCATTGTGACACTTTTAGGCAAAGTGCAAAAAATGGATGCTTGTGCATTAGCTAATAAAAACCCTCTTAACCCCATGTAATTCGATATGTTGTCAATTACACGGTTAATGACTGCTGAACCATAAAACCTTTACTACTCACGTAATATTTGTAATGTCTCTAACGAGCGAAGTCGTTGAACGGCGCAATTAAACCGCGCAATGTCACAGAATGCAAGCAAGAATCTCATTTAATATTTCGCATTAAAATATAATAAACACCCGCTTAACAACCACCTACTGAGCATTAGCATTAAGCTGAATAATATTAGCTAGTTAGCGCATGAACGCCGTACTCGTCTGTTCAATATTTTTTAATAGCCTTTGTAACTTTTTTGACATTTATTGCCGCAAATAACCCTTCATTTTGTGTGTCACTTTAGCCCCGCCCACGTGCAGTCATTGGCTAAAGCCTAGCGCTCAATATCACATTGCAAAATTCAGCCCCAATAAGCCATAAACCTAAGCCATAAACCGAGGCGCAATTCCACCTTAAAACTTAAGACAATCCCAGATACCAATATGAGGTCATTCCTAGTAACAATCCTCATCACTTTTCCAACCACATTTCTTGTCATAGCCCTTACCAACATCCAACTAAACAGCGGTGATGATTAACGGCTGAATCGCCCTAAGATAAAACCCAAAGACAATAATGCTGCAGTTTCAGCACCGAAGTGTATAATCGCAGCCGAATCACATTCCATTATGCACAGAGAGATCCATGGTACAGATAGGTAAAACCTGCAAACTTGAGGTTGTAAAACAAGTCAGCTTTGGCGTGTATTTAAACGCCCACGAATTAGGGCAAGTACTGCTGCCAAACAAAGTCACCCCAAAAGACTGCCAAGTCGGTGATCTGCTTGACGTGTTTCTGTATCTAGATTCTGAAGATATCGTGATTGCCACCACGCGCCGTCCATTGGCACAGGTAGGTGAATTTGCCTATTTAAAAGCCGTTGCAACCGGTCCTTATGGCGCCTTTTTAGACTGGGGCTTAGATAAAGACTTATTGCTGCCCTTTGGTGAGCAACACAAGCCTATCGAAGAAGGTCGCTCTTATCTGGTTTATGTGCACGCTAACCGCGCCGATGAACGCATCATGGCCTCATCAAAAATCGATAAGTTCCTCGATAAGACAGAGCCAGAGTACATTGTCGGTGAGCAGGTCGATTTATATATCGGCGGCACCACAGATTTAGGCTACAAAGCCATTATTAATCATGCCCATTGGGGCGTGATTTACGAAAACGAAGTGTTCCAAAAACTGCGTTTCGGCCAAAGACTCAAAGGTTTCATCAAACAAGTGCGCCGTGATGGTAAAATTGATCTTGTGCTGCAACAAGGCAGTAAACAAGAATTAGATAAGCACGCCCACATCATTCTGATCAAACTCAAACAGGCTGGCGGCTTCTTAGCTCTGACTGATAAAACCGATGCTGAAATCATTTACGATCAGCTTGGTATGAGTAAAAAAGCCTTCAAAAAAGCCATAGGTGGCTTATTTAAGAATGGTCAACTGAGTATAGATAATGATGGCCTGCGTTTAACTGAAACAGCAGAATAATCAACTCTGTTCAGTACTTAGCGTTAAAATTGTACAGTTTACCGCCACTAAGGCAAAGTTTGACTGACAACTCCTAGGATATTAAGCATGGCTCTGTTATAAACAAAGCCATGCTTTTTTCTTTGGAGCTTATATGGAACTCACGTTACACGAAGCCAGAGTCATCGGATGCCTGCTTGAGAAAGAAATCACCACCCCAGAGCAATATCCTCTCTCGCTAAACTCATTGACCTTAGCCTGCAATCAAAAAACCAGTCGCGAGCCGATACTCGAACTCAGTGAAACCCAAGTGCAAATCGCCGTTGATTCCCTAAATCGGAAACGTTTGATCAGCGAACAGTCGGGATTCGGCAGCCGCGTCGTGAAATACAAGCACAGATTCTGCAATACCGAATTCAGTGAACTTCAACTGTCCTCCGCAGCACTCGCCATCGTCTGTTTGTTGCTATTACGTGGTCCACAAACGCCAGGAGAACTGCGCACTCGCAGTAATCGCCTACACGAATTTAAAGACGTGATCGAAGTGGAAGATTGCATCCGCCAATTAATGAGCCGCGAAAAACCTTTCTTAAAACAGTTGCCCAGAGAAGCCGGTCGCCGCGAATCCCGTTATGTGGAATTATTCTCTGCCGCCTCGTCGCAGCTCGAAACTGCGCAGCCAGATAATACTCATACTGCCAGCCAGACTACCAACCATAGTGCCGCCCATGTCGCAGTGTCTTTGGCTGCTGAGCCGCATGAATTAACCCAAAGAGTGACAGAGCTTGAGCAACAGGTGGCTGAACTGACGCAAAAGCTCGATGAGTTAATCGCCTCGTTGAGTTAATCGTCTTTTAAAGCTAATCATAGCGTCAAGAATAATAGAGACAGCAAATGACCAATAATCCACCCAGCAGTTTCAACAACATGCTTATTATCGCCATGTTTGAACTGCGTAAATTTTTATTTAATACCCGAGGGATCATCGCCTTGGTCGCCTTTGGTTTAGTGTGGGGCGTACTCCTGCTTTATCCCATTCAAAGCGCATCGGCGATGTTATTGCAGCCCAATGTAAAAGATGTCATCGACAGCTTATTTGGGGCCAATACCCTCAACGTGCTCTTTGAGTGGCCTGTAGCCGAAATGGCGGTGTTTTGGTGCTTTGCGCTGTATTTATTCCCACTGTTCAGTATTTTGATCGCCGCCGATCAATTCTCTTCCGATAAAACCCGTGGCACACTGCGCTTTTTAACCCTGCGCACTAGCCGTGACAGCTTATTGTTCGGGCGTTTTCTCGGCCAAATTCTGATCCAAGGCTTGCTGATCCTATTGACGATTATCGCCACTGTCGCCCTCGCGCTCAGCCGTGACAGCCAGCTTTTTTTACCGGCGTTAACCTCTGGCGCCTTAGTTGGCCTTAACCTCATCATAGTGATCTTGCCCTACACGGCAGTGATGACCTTATTGTCCCTGTATGCGCGCACGGCACGCCAAGCTATGGTGTTTGCGACCATTTTATGGACTGTGATTTCCATCGCCATCATGGTGTTAGGCAGCCAATCTAACGTATTGGCTCAGCTGCAATGGATATTACCCGGTGCTCAGTTGTCGGACATGCTCAATACCAATGGACTCAATAGTTTAGTTTATGCCCCTATTCCACTGATCCAAACCGCTGCGGCCCTCTTACTCGGCAGAATGTATATGCAAAGGAGCTCGCTATGAGTCTGATCCAATGCCAAGGACTGTCAAAGCTTTACGGCAGCAAAAAGGCGCTGAATGATGTTAACTTCAGCCTAGAAGCGGGTGCCCCCATCGCCCTTGTTGGTCCCAATGGTGCGGGTAAAACCACGCTTTTTAGCCTGTTATGCGGCTATATGTCGCCAAGTGCCGGGACAATAACCCTGCTCGGTGAAGCGCCTAATAGCCCTAAACTTTTAGGTAAAATTGCCGCTTTACCCCAGGATGCGGTGCTCGATCCCAATTTGACCATTGTTAGCCAATTAAGCTTTTTCGCGCGTTTGCAGGGCATGGGCGTTGAACAAGCCAGACAAGAGGCCATTCGCGTATTGACCTTAGTCGATTTGGCTGACGTCGCCGAGCAAAAACCACCCAGTCTTAGCCACGGTATGAGTAAACGCGTATCGATTGCGCAGGCGCTCATTGGCTCGCCAGAATTAGTGTTATTGGATGAGCCGACGGCGGGACTCGACCCTGCCAATGCGAAAAAAGTCCGCGAGCTGGTCAAAGCCCTATCGCCCACCACGACCTTTATGATCAGCTCGCATAATCTCGATGAGCTCGAAAAGCTGTGCGATCAGGTGTTGTATTTAGATAAGGGACAATTGAGCCAAGCCGTGTCTATGCATGCATCGACCGACAGTGATTACCTGACGTTAACCATGCAAAGCTGTGACAGTGATTTGCTGCAAGCGGAAGTGACGAAACTGGCGGGCGTGGTGAACGTCAGCTCAAAACAGAGCAAGGTGTTTATTATCCAGCTTGCCACGGATGCAGAAAAAGCACAGAACAGTGATATTGAAATGCGCCTATTTACCCTATTCAACCAACATAAGTGGCAATACAAGATGCTGCTGAAAGGTCGTACCTTGGAAGAAACGCTCTTTTCATAGGCGAGCTTTAAAAAGTTGGTATCTCATCAGCCAGCTGTTAAATAGTGTTACTCATGGCTTAAGCGCAATACGCCTTGCGCTTAAGCCTTTTAACTCAGCCTTTAGGCCACTCAATACTGACAAACTGCTGCTCACTTTAGCAACACTCAGCCACCATAAGCATCACAAGTCTGTCAATAAAACACCAATCAACCGCGCTAAGCTAGCTATGACTTTCAATCTTAAGGCGAGCTTGTTATAACTCCCCTTCGATTGAACCTAAGCTGACTTCAGAGGTATCTATGAACAAAGCACAACTTATCCAACGTATTGCCGCCGAGCTCAACGCATCGCAAGCGAGCACTAAACCTGTGGTTGAGCAGATATTGCAACAGATCCACGTCGCCTTGAGCGAAGGCGAGAAAATTTTCCTGCCGCAATTTGGCACCTTTGAACTGAGATACCATGTCGCTAAAACGGGCCGTAATCCACAAACGGGCGAAGCCATAGAAATCGACGGTTACAATCAGCCCAGCTTTAAAGCCTCAACGGCATTGAAGCAACAGATCAATCGCTGATAGCAACGCTTAGCTTTAATGTGCAGTCACTCATTTGCGAACATTAATCAGCAGCCTTGATATAAATAAGCCTCAACGTAATGTGAGGCTTATTTTTTGTCTAAAGACATTAGCGGTAACGCTTAGCGGAAAACATTAAGCCGCTCAGCGGCTAAACATTAGTTAGGCACTGCCTATGCATTAGCCTCTGCGCTTTGAAAAAGCGGCGAAGTATCAAGATAATCGGCGGCATTTTCAGCACTGGGATCATCAAGAAAAGGCACACAGCCGAGGAAAGGCGCTGACATCATCTCTTTAAGACTCGCCAAGTTTTCCGCAAACATACTCATATTCGGGTCGACACGATTGGCGACCCAACCTGCAATCTTAAGCCCATCGGCCAATATTGCCTCTTGAGTGAGCAGTGCGTGATTTAAGCAACCGAGCTTCATGCCCACCACGAGTATCACTGGCAGTTCTAATCTCTGTACCACTTCCGATAAATATCGGCCCTCGCCTAAGGGCAAACGCCAGCCACCCGCGCCCTCAATCAGACAAAAATCCGCTTGAGCAAATGCTGCTAAATCCAAGCTTTCGATAATGACTTCAGGCGCTAAACCCACGCCCACTTGGGCGGCAGCAATATGCGGCGCAATCGCAGGCTCGAAGGTAAAAGGATTGATGGTGGAATAGGCCAGTTTTAGTGAAGATGACGTCATCAGTTGCAGCGCATCGGCATTACGTAAGCCTTCGGAGGTTTGCGCACAGCCCGAGGCGATGGGCTTAACACCTAAGGTAGACAGCGTGTTAGAAGCCAAAATACTCACAGCCGAGTCAGCGCTGGCTATCGCGCCCAAACGGTTTACAGCAGTTAACAGCGCCGATGAAACTAAGGTTTTACCACTGTCGGTATCTGTACCTGTTACAAAAAACATATTAGATCCTTATCTGTCGCTACTGAGTGGTCTTTATGAAATACACTCGGGATGAAGCTAAAAGCAACCAATCCATAAATCTACACACTAAAGCCCCTATCGCTCACCAATGCTAAATATATTTGCATGATAACTGCTGTAGCTAGAACACTGCTGTAGCTTAAACATAGCGCGAAACTGTTATATCCCGCGCCGAGCACGTATCTGCACTATCTGATAGGTTAACGGTAAACCTTGGGGTACACGTAAAGATTCGGCTTTGGCCTGCATTGCCAGCCAATCTTGGCGACCACGCAGCCGCGGAGCTAAATCTGCAGCGGCGATTGCACCAGCAACTTCTCCTGCTGCTTGCGTTGTTGAGTCAATTAAACGGGTTGAGTTGGCTGAACTGATTGAATGAGCTGAATGGCTTGAGCTGAGCGATTGCACTGATGCGCCTACCCCTTTAATGGAATAGAGTAAGGTTTTGAGCGTATCAAAATGCACTGTCATAGGAATGAGCTGCACCTCTAACGACTGCCATGTATCGAGTTTAAATGCCGCTTTTAGCGACTCTAGCGTCGAAAAGTCATTCAATCTTAAGCCTAATTCGGCTAATTGATTCAAACTTCCCTGCGCTACTAGGCTCAAATGACACTCGCCATTTGGCTTAAGCACTCGCGCCATTTCGGCGACCGCAGCGGCGAAATTCCCACACCATTGCAAAGCCAAATTCGAATAAATCACATCGATGCAGCCATCGACAAAAGGTAAACACTCGGCATCGGCACAAACGCCGTGATAATCGGGATAAGTTTGTTTTAGTTTGTGTAGCATGCCAAGGGCGATATCCACAGCAAACACCGTTGTCGACGGATTTAGTGTCGAACCATGCTCAGAGTGATGCTCTGATTGACACCCTGATTGATGTGCCGATTCATGATCTGAGTGATGTGCAGATTGATGCGCACAGTGATACGCCGCAAAATCGGTCCCAGGGCCTGCGCCAATATCTAACAGATGACCTTTGGCGGTAAACTCACTGAGTAAACTGGCGGCACTCAGACGCTGTAACTGATTATGGTCTTGATAACTATGGGCCGCTGCTGAAAACCGTTCCGCAATCTGAGCGCCGTGAACATTGGATTCTTTGTCAATTGCTCTTTTTCCAACAGCTGGTTTTTCAATTGCTTGTTTTTCAAAAGCTTGCATTACAGCAGATTCGCTCACATTCAACTCGTAAGGTGTTGACTCGCAATATTTGGACTCACTAACGTTGGGCTTGCTGGATTTAATCGGGCTTGGCATTGCAGTTAACACTCAACCATAAAAACTTAAAATTCAATAGAATAACGCGTTCTATAGCGTACATTTATCTGTGTTCATCCGTAGCTTGTCGTTCAGTCACAAGCGGCACACCGACGCGACTGAGCACTTGAGCTAATTGCGCAACACACGTTGCGATATCTTCCGCGGCGTGAGCTGCCGTTAAAGTAATACGTAAACGCGCAGAGCCTACAGGCACGGTCGGCGGGCGAATCGCGCCAACCCAAATTCCTGCAGCCCTTAGCTCCTCGGCCACTTGCAATGTTTGCCGCGCATCCCCAATGATCAGCGGCTGAATCGCGGTATCTGAACCTAAAAGTGGCACATTAGCCTCGCGGCATAACCGTTTGAATAGCTTAATATTCTCAAGCAGTTTTTGCTGTAATTCGGGATGTGCTGTGCTGTACTGAGTCGCGGCTAAGGCCAACGCAGCATTGGCGGGCGATAAAGCGGTCGAGTAAATGTATTCACGGGCGTTACTGACCAAAAAGTCGATCAGCGCCTGACTCCCCAACACGGCCGCGCCTTGGCAACCTAAGGCTTTACCAAAGGTCACCACTTGCACATCGATAAGCTTGGCGGCATCTGCATTGTTATAGCCATCGAGCACCGCAAAACCATGGGCATCATCGACAATAAACCAAGCATGATGTTGGCGACAAAGCGCCGATAACTCAGCAATCGGTGCACAATCTCCGTCCATGCTAAACACGCTTTCAGTGATTAACGCCGATGTCTGATGTCGAGCGAGTAACCGCTCAGCGCTTTCTAAGGAATTGTGTAAAAAACGTTTCAGCTGCGCGCCACTATCTTGCAAACCATCAATAATGGAGGCATGTACGAGTTTGTCGGCAACCACAATATCGTGCTGATCAAACAGGGTTTTCATCAGTGCCGTATTAGCACTAAAGCCCGAGCAAAATAACAATGCCGCTTCATGCCCCGTTAAGGCGCAAAGCTCACGCTCCAGCGCCAAATGTGCGTCACTGTATCCTGTCACTAAGGGCGATGCGCCGCTACCCACACCGTAGGTTTGCGCGCCAAGGTGCAAGGCCTCAGCGAGTTGTGGTACGCGGGATAAACCTAAATAATCATTACTGCTGAAATTGACATAGGCGCGACCTTCGAACACAAAGCGCGGACTCGAAGTGGATGCGTTGGTGTTAAGGGCATGATCGACACTCAGCACTTTACGTTGTCGCAGTAATCCTTGCTCACGCAAAGCATGCTGACGGGCGGCAATTTTAGTCTCAAGCAGAGAACTCATCGATGTAGCCTCAAGCATGACTGTCTCAAATATGACTGTTTCAACAATGGTCTCAACAATGATTACCCTATGAGTGTTCGGTTTAAGACGGTTGCCTTAGGAATGGAGCACATTGAATATGCCTATCAGCCGCAGTCAAAACAGACTACGACCAACAGGATTGACATGTTATTCAATGAGGTACGTCAAACAACATGAACTCAGTATTCTTACAAAGCACCCGCGTCATAGAATTGTGCCGATGACTTATCTTGATAGGCCGCGGCTTTGGCTAATACTGCACTTTCTTCTTCCAATTTTGCCGCTGCGCCCTGCTCTGGACGTAAACCTAAACGTCGGAATAGCCCCATATCATCGCTTTCTTCTGGGTTTGGCGTAGTCAGCAATTTACAACCGTAGAAAATCGAGTTCGCGCCAGCAAAGAAACACATGGCCTGCAGTTCATCACTCATATTTTCGCGGCCTGCCGATAAACGCACGCGCGAAAGTGGCATTAAAATACGTGCCACGGCAATAGTACGCACAAACTCGAGAGGATCGAGATCGTCAAGTTTCTCAAACGGCGTGCCCGCCACTTTGACTAACATATTGATCGGCACAGAATCAGGGTGCTGCGGTAAATTAGCCAGCTGTTGCAGTAAGCCTGCACGATCAGTCGCTTTTTCACCCATGCCGACAATCCCGCCAGAGCAGACTTTCATGCCTGAAGCACGCACATTTGTCAGTGTATCTAAACGATTTTGATAGGTACGAGTGGTGATCACATCGCCGTAGTATTCAGGCGAGGTATCTAAATTGTGGTTGTAATAATCTAAGCCTGCACTGGCTAAATCGTTCGCCTGATCTTCAGAAAGCATGCCGAGCGTCATGCAAGTTTCCATGCCTAAGGCTTTGACTTCTTGTACCATTTGCTTAAGGTACGGCATGTCTTTTTCTTTGGGGTTACGCCAAGCGGCCCCCATGCAGAAACGAGAAGCCCCCGCGGCTTTAGCGCTGCGAGCTTCGGTCAGCACAGTTTCCATTGCCAGCAAACGCTCTTTCTCTAGACCTGTGTCATAACGGGCGCTCTGCGGGCAGTATTTACAATCCTCAGGGCAAGCACCGGTTTTAATCGATAACAAGCGGCTAATTTGCACTTCATTGGGATCGTACACTTCACGGTGAATGCTATGGGCTTTAAATAACAAATCATTCATCGGCAGCGCAAATAAGGCTTCGATTTCTTCCCGCTTCCAATCATGACGAACTTGCAACTGCGACATTGAACACCCTTTTTATTCTGTCTTTTATCTTGGCTAGGATAACCTCAGCCCTTAAACTGTCAACGCCAACCAGTGAATCCAGTTTACTAATGGCTACTTTACCACCAACTTAGTGAGCATTTATGCGCAATTTACTCGATTTTGATTTTGATAGCGCCCATATTTGGCATCCTTACACCTCAATGACCCGTTCTCTTCCTGTTTTTGGTGTACATAGCGCAAAGGGCTGCGAGCTCGAACTCGTCGATGGCCGCAAGCTGGTCGATGGCACTAGCTCATGGTGGGCCTGTGTGCACGGCTATGCGCATCCCGAGATATTAACCGCGATGGAAAAACAGCTGCATCAGCTGAGCCATGTGATGTTTGGCGGCATCACCCATGAGCCCGCCATTGAACTGTGCAAAAAACTTATCGCTATGACCTGCGAGCCGCTGACGAAAGTCTTTTTATGCGACTCTGGCTCTATCTCAGTGGAAGTGGCGATCAAAATGGCGTTGCAATATTGGCAAGGTCAGAGTTTGCAAGGTAAGAGCTCGCAGGGGCAAAGCGCACATAAAGAGCGGCCGCTAAAACAACGCATTCTTACCGTTAAGAAGGGTTACCACGGCGATACCTTTGCCGCCATGAGCGTGTGCGACCCCGAAGGTGGCATGCACACTATGTTTGGCGATGCGGTAACGAAACAATCCTTTGTGCCCGCGCCACAAACCGCCTTTGGCGAAACCTTACAAGCCGATGATTTAACCGCAATACGCAGCATTTTAAGTGCAAATCACCATGATATTGCCGCTGTGATCATAGAGCCGATCATGCAAGGCGCAGGCGGAATGCGTTTCTACAGCGCAGATTATTTAGTGGGTCTTCGTGCCCTGTGTGATGAATATAATGTGCTGCTTATCCTTGATGAAATCGCCACGGGCTTTGGCCGTACAGGTAAGCTGTTTGCCTATGAACACGCCAATATCACTCCAGATATCTTATGTTTAGGTAAAGCGCTAACGGGCGGTTACATCAGCCTAGCGGCAACGCTATGTACCGATAAAGTTGCCCAAGGAATAAGCCAATCTCCCGCTGGCGTGTTTATGCATGGGCCGACATTTATGGGTAACCCGCTGGCCTGCGCGGCCGCATGTGCGAGCTTAGACTTAATCAGCCGCAATGAATGGCAAGCGCAAGTGGCCGCTATCGAGCAGCAAATGCGCTTAGAACTTAAGGATGCGATTGATTTACCGAGTGTAAAAGACGTGCGAGTACTTGGGGCAGTAGGCGTGTTAGAGATGCATGAACCCGTCAACACGGCAGAGTTGCAGCAACAATTTGTTGATTTAGGCGTGTGGGTTCGCCCCTTCGCTAACCTTATCTATATCATGCCGCCCTATGTGATAAGCCCAGCGCAATTAAGCCAACTCACAGGTGCGATGAAGCTAGTCGCGACAGGCATTATTGCAACATCCGCCAGTGCCGAGCCACAGCTTATCAGCCACGGTTAATACCAACAGCATAAGCCTTCAACGTAAACATCCTTCAAATAGATAACCCTCTGCGCATCGTTAAAAGTGCGCAGGGGTTTAAACTATACAGCGGTGTTAAGTCACTCGGCAGTCTTACCCAGAATACAAACCTCGCATCCTCTCGATAGCTAAAAGCACTAAGGTTGCAATTGCAACATTGCTCACAATTCCTATTAAAACTCCGCAATTTAGCCGATTAATTTAATCCATCAACTGGAAATTTTACCAAAGCCAGCAATGCTTATATCGCTAACTTTACCCCACACATCTTTCGCCAATATCCGCCAACAAATTGAGCTGAGGAATGGCTTAAATAGCTACACCAAGACATGGAGATCATATGTTCAAACTCGCTGACATAGCCGTCAATCGCAAACTCGCATTACAGCTCATTATCGCCCTCGCAGGCGCCTTAATTTTACTCGTTATTTCTGTTACCGCTTTAAAGCACAATCTGATGGCGGAGCGGGAAGCACGGCTTAATGCCGTATTGTCCCTCGCCAGCAGCCGCATTCAGGCGTTATCCCAATCACAGCCCTTAGAGCAAGCACAACAAGCCGCCAAGGACATGTTGAACGACATGCGCTTTGATGGTGATAACTACTTGTTTGTGATTGATGAATCGAGGCGCGTCATCGTCCACCCCATCAAAAAAGAATTAGTTGGCCAACAGATGGGCAATCAAGGCGAAGAAAACTACTGGTACAAAATGGTCGAACTCGGCCGTGATGGCAAACAAGGCTTAGTCGAATACCGCTGGACGACAGCTAACGGTAAATCGGCGCAAAAAATGTCATTGGTAATGGGGTTTAAACCTTGGGGCTGGATCTTGGGCTCAGGCATGTTGCTCCAAGATATCGAAGCCACCATTTGGCATGAATACCTCACCATGGGTGGTATTACATTTGTCATTATTGTGCTTATGGCTTGGCTAGGTTATGCCATTAGCCGCTCTATTACTCGGCCATTGGATGATGTGAATCAGGCGATGCTCGCTATCACTAAGGGGGATTTAACTACGCAATTAAAGGTCTATGGTAAAGACGAGCTTGGCTCTTTAGCCCGCAACATCAACCAAAGCATTGGCTCGATTCGTAACACCTTACAGGAAGCGAGTCATAGCGCTGATCATGTTGCCCAGGCCTCGGCTCGCATCGCCTCAACCGCAGAGGAAACTAATCAAGCAGTAAATAATCAGCGGGATCAACTTGCCCAGCTTGCCACCGCCATGAATGAAATGAGCGCCACTATCGCTGATGTGGCAAACAATGCAGAGAGCACAGCCAAAGATACCAAAGAAGCCACCTGGGAAGCTGGCCTTGGCGACCAAGATGTTCACGCCAGCGTAGATGGTATTCATGCTCTTGCCAAAGAAGTGGAGCAAGCGACAGACCAAGTGAACATGCTCAAAGAGGAAGTCATGCAGATCAGCGAGGTCACCTCTGTTATCAGCGCGATTTCAGATCAAACTAACTTACTCGCATTGAATGCCGCCATTGAAGCCGCCCGCGCTGGCGAGCAAGGACGAGGGTTTGCAGTGGTCGCCGATGAAGTGAGGCAACTTGCCAGTCGCACTAGGCAATCGACTGAAGAAATTCAGAACACGATTTCATTATTGCAACAACGGGCCGTAAGCGCCGCTAAGGCAATGGATGCAAGCCGAGCTTTAGCAGAAAACAGTGTGAGTCAATCGGCAAAAGCGGGAGGTGATTTATCGCTTATCGTTACCCATATCAAACATGTGAGTGACATGGCAACCCATATCGCTACCGCCGCAGAAGAACAAAGTGTGGTCGCAGAAGACATGAACAGAAACGTGTGCGGGATTAATAACTCAGCGCTCGAAGTCTCTGAATCGGCAACTTATTTGGCTCAAGAAAGTGAAAGTTTGGCCGAATTATCACTGAATTTAAACAATAAACTGGCCGTATTCAAACTCTAGTCATGTATTTAGTTACACCCACAAACCTGTGTCAAACCGTTTAGCCAAGATAAGCCGCATAAAAAACTGCGCGATTATCTTGGCATTTCGATAAACGTACCGACGTCACTAAACTCATGTTACCTAGCACGTATACCAAGCTTATTTTACCAAGCTAGAAATCAAGGCACGTAGCGCGGCAGGTTTTATCATTTTCGCCATATAGTGATAGCCGCGGCGCTGCACATCTTCCACCAGCTCTTTGCGGGTATTGGCGGTGATCAAAATGCCGGGCAAGTCTTTGCCATACAGGGCACGAATACCGTCCATCGCATCGACGCCATTTTGGCCATCATCTAAGTGATAATCGGCGAGGACAATATCGGGCGCGACGCCTTTCAGTCCCAGCTTAATGCGTGCATCGGATAAATCTTTTGCACAAATAACTTCACATTGCCAACGACTTAATAGACTTTCTAAGCCAGCCAGAATCGCCTCTTCGTTATCGATACACAGCACTTTGATACCCGATAACGGCTGCAGCAGCGATGGCAACGCCTTCACTTGCGGCTGGCGCACAGTCTCCCCGAGCGGCACACAAATAGAGAATACCGAGCCGCGCCCTAAATGGGACGAGACTTGAATACCATGTTCCAGCACTTTACTGATGCGATCGGCAATCGCTAAACCTAAGCCCAAGCCGCTGACATTGTTGCTCTTAGGATTATTCAGCCGTTTGAATTCTTTGAAAATCTCTTGGGTTTCTTTTTCATCGATACCACACCCCGTGTCTAATACTTGGATCTCAAGGTAATGACCTCGATGGCGACAACCAAACAAGACTCTGCCACCACGGGCGTAACGGTAGGCATTGGTTAAAAAGTTTTGTAGGACTCGGCGTAACAGTGAAGGATCGGAATTAACGGTCGCACTGCATGGGATCATCTTAAAACGAATTTGGTTGTCCGCTGCCATCGCCTCAAATTCCACGGATAAGCCATTGATCAGTTCTGAAATCGCAAAGTCACGGCGATTCACCTCCACCATGCCGGAATCAAGTTTCGAAATATCCAGCAGATCGGTGAGCAACTCGCCGGCGATCTTAAGCGAGCTATTCACATGGGATAAGGTGGTTCTGGCCTCGCGATCTAAATTGGGATACTGAGATAAAGATGCGGTAAACAACCGCGCGGCATTCAGCGGCTGCATTAAATCATGGCCAACAGCAGCTAAGAAGCGACTCTTAGAGGCGTTGGCGATTTCTTCCTGCGCCTTAGCCTCGAGTAACTCGCTATTCAACATGGCTAATTCATAGGTTCGCTCATTAACGCGGCTTTCTAAGGTTTCATTGGCCTCGAGCAGTGCGCGCTCCTGCTCGCGATACTGAGTAATATCGGTAAAGGTCATCACAAAGCCACCGTCTGGCATGGGATTACCTTGAATTTTAATCACTTTACCGTCCCAGCGATGGCGCTCAGAAGTGTGCGGCGTGCCATTACGCATGTGCTGCACCCGCTGTTCAACCTGCTGTTCGATTTCACCTTCACCACAATAACCCCGCGCCGCATTAAAACGGATGACTTCGCTGATGGGCATGCCCTGCTGCAAGAATCCATCGGGATATTGATACAGCTCCACATATTTATAATTCCAAGCTACTAGGTTGAGATCGTTATCTATCACGCTCATGCCTTCATAGGCGTGCTCAATCGCGCCGCGCAGCATGTCTTGGCTGAGCATAATTTTCGATGAAGCTTCATCCACTAGACTGAACACTTCATCCAGCGCTAAATCGCGACCTTGCAGCACAGAATCCATCACCAGTGCTGCGCTTGAGGCGCCGAGTACGCCCGCCAATAAACGTTCCGTGTGGAAAATCAGCTCAGGCGGCGCCGCTTTATGCCAACTATCACTTTTTACCGCATCAATAGAGAAACGGCTAAAACTCTCGTAGGCGCGTGTTGGGCTGACGAATCGACTGGCAAGAATAAGCAAATCCTGCTGTGAAATCGGGCCATTTTTCTTATTGGCGCTGTTTTTCAACTTGCCAGGACTGACAAAGGCACTGGCCTGAATTCGCTCGGCCACACCCGCCCTAAACCAAATAGACCCCAAAATATAACAGGCGATATTGGCAAAAAGTGCCGTCAGCGCATCACGCACATTGGGCGTTATCGCATCTAGCAAGCCTTTCTCGCTCGCGACGCCAGACAAGAACACCGATGAACTTTGCACATCTGTCATGCCCTGCAACATGATGTAAAACCACAGCGTAAAGCCTACGCCGAGCCCTAAAAATACCCCAGCACGATTGCCGTGTTTCCAATAGAGTCCGCCCACTAAGGCGGGCGCTAACTGAGCAAAAGCCCCGAAGGACAACATGCCGAGATGGGACAAGGAATCACTGTCCGCTAAGGCCAGATAACTGCCATAACCTAAGCCAAGAATGATCACTATCGCCAAGCGGCGGGCATTGAGTAACAACAGTGAGAACTGGCTGAAGTTTTTCTCGCGGATATGGCCCGTACGCAGCATCACGGGCACCAGCCATTCGTTACTCACCATCACACTAATAGTCACCACCGCCACTATCACCATGCCGGTTGCCGCCGAAAGTGTGCCCAGCAGTGCAATCACCGCCAGCAAAGGTTGATCTAAAGCGAGTGGCAAATTAATGACATAGGTATCGGCCGACACTGAATCGCCGAGGATAATTTTCCCCGCCAAGGCGAGCGGCCCAACGAATAAACCAAAAAGCGCTAAATAGATGGGAAACAGCCAACGTCCTTTCGACAACACAGACTCATCGGCGCATTCCACCACCATCACATGGAATTGCCTTGGCATACACAAAAACGCCGCCATTCCGACGAGTAACTCAGGCATTAGGGCTTCGATACGGGGATTGGGATAATTGATCAGCGACTGCGCATTCGCCTGCTGCCAAATATCCCCAAAACCATCGAACACCCCAAAACTAATGACGACGCCGACCAATAAAAATGCGGCGAGCTTCACCAGAGACTCAAAGGCAATCGCCAGCATCATGCCGGGATTGTGCTCGGTGGCATCGAGTTTGCGGGTACCAAATAAAATGGCAAATATGGCTAATAAAGACGTGATCAGTAACGGAATTGTCACGCCATCGAGGGGATCGTCTGCGGGTTGAAACAGGTTAAGGCTGAACACCATCGCCTTAAGCTGCAGGGCGATATAGGGCATGATGCCAAACAAGGCGATTAAGGTGACTAAGGCGGCTAAGGTTTGAGATTTGCCGTATCGGGCGGCAATAAAGTCGGCCACTGAGGTGATATTCTGTGCCTTAGACACTAATACCATCTTGCGTAACATGCCAAAACCTAAGGTAAAAATCAGAATGGGGCCGATAAAAATCGGTAAAAAAGACCAGAGATCCTTAGCCGATTGGCCAACAGTGCCTAAAAAACTCCACGAAGAGCAGTAAACCGCTAAGCTCAGGCCATAAATACCGACCTGTAGCTTTTTGGTGATCCGGCTAAACCAACGCTCCGCCCCCCACGCTAATAGGAATAAAAGCGAGACATAACAGACGGCAATAACGGCGACGACTAAGGTTAAATTCATACTTTGCTCTTTTTTCTGATTATTGTGCGATAAAACCTGTCTAAAATCTAGCCGGATTTTTAATGCAACAGACTAAATATAAAGGAAAATTTAAAACTAGACCAAGGTCTAATGGAGTTGCCGCCCTCTTGCATACCATACTCAGTCCACGCAATTTTTCAAAAGGGAAGCCCTATGAGCTCGCAGTCTCTCTACAAAGTCTCCGGCAATATCGCTGCCAATGCACTTGTAAACAACGATAAATATAAAACAATGTACCAAGAGTCGATTGTCAATCCTGAAGGTTTCTGGAGAGAACACGGCAAGCGTATTGATTGGATAAAACCCTATACCAAAATTAAAAAAACCTCTTTTGATGATCATAATTTATCGATCAACTGGTTTTATGACGGCACCCTGAATGCTTCTGCCAACTGTTTAGATCGTCACTTAGCCGAGCACAGTGATCGCGTGGCGATTATTTGGGAAGGCGATAACGCCAGCGAACAACGCAAAATCACCTACGGTGAATTACATGCAGAGGTGTGTAAATTCGCCAACGCATTACGCAGCCAAGGCGTGCGCCGCGGTGACATAGTCACAATTTACATGCCTATGGTGCCAGAAGCCGCAGTGGCTATGCTTGCCTGTGCCCGTATCGGCGCGGTGCACTCTGTGGTCTTCGGTGGTTTCTCACCGGACTCTATCGCCTCTCGCGTCATTGATGGCAAATCAAAAGTCATTATTACCTCAGATGAAGGTATGCGCGGTGGCCGTGCTATCCCCTTGAAACGCAACATCGATGATGCCTTAAAAAATCCTGATGTCACTACGGTTGAAAAAGTCATAGTGCTGAAGCGCACGGGTGGCAAAGTGGATTGGGTAGAAGGTCGTGATGTGTGGTGGCATTCACTGATGGAAACAGCATCTGAATACTGTCAACCAGAGGAAATGGACGCCGAAGCGCCGTTATTCCTGCTGTATACCTCAGGTTCAACCGGTAATCCCAAGGGCGTATTGCACACCACTGGCGGCTACATGGTTTATGCGTCTATGACCCATGAGTATGTGTTCGACTACAAAGCGGGCGAAGTGTACTGGTGTACCGCCGACGTGGGTTGGATCACTGGCCACTCTTATATGGTTTACGGCCCACTCGCCAATGGTGCGACTGTGCTTATCCATGAAGGCGTACCGAATCATCCAAGCCCTGCCCGTTTAGGCGAAATGATTGACCGCCATAAAGTAAGCATTCTTTACACAGCGCCAACCTTAATTCGCGCGTTGATGGCCGAAGGTAAACAACACTTCGATAAGTTCGATGGAAGCAGCTTGAGGATCATGGGCTCAGTAGGCGAACCCATCAACCCAGAAGCATGGCGTTGGTACCATGAGGTCATAGGTCATGAACATTGTCCTATCGTCGATACTTGGTGGCAAACTGAAACCGGCGGTATTTTGATCACGCCGCTACCAGGTGCGACCGATACTAAACCTGGCTCAGCGACCCGTCCGTTCTTTGGCGTTCAACCTGCCTTAGTCGATAACATGGGGAATATTTTAGAGGGTGAGAACGAAGGTAACTTAGTGTTACTCGACTCTTGGCCGGGCCAAATGCGAACTGTGTATGGCGACCACGAACGATTCGTGCTGACCTACTTTAAAACTTTCCGCGGCATGTATTTTACCGGTGACGGTGCCCGCCGCGATGAGGATGGCTACTACTGGATAACAGGCCGAGTCGATGACGTAATCAACGTATCCGGCCATAGATTAGGTACGGCAGAGGTCGAAAGTGCGCTGGTATCACACGAACTGGTTGCAGAAGCTGCGGTAGTTGGCTACCCACACGATATTAAAGGCCAAGGTATTTATGCGTATGTCACGCTAACCCGCGGCACTGAAGAAACCGAAGAGCTACGTCAAGAGCTGCGTCAATGGGTTCGTAAAGAAATTGGTGCGCTGGCAACCCCAGATCTCATCCAATGGGCGACGGGCTTACCTAAGACACGTTCGGGCAAGATCATGCGCCGCTTTCTGCGCAAGATTGCCGCTAACGAAGTGACCAACTTAGGGGATGCATCAACCTTGGCCGATCCAGCTGTGATCGAGACCTTGATTGAATCACGCTTGAATCGTACTGAGTAATATCCGAGTTACGAACAACGTCCACAACGCTTAGTCTATGCCCAATAGGCTAAGCGTAACCTGAACCTCCCTTTTTAAACCTCAGGTTAAAAGTGAACCCTGTTGAGAGAGTGTGTGATTGCTCCTTTCTCTAGCTTGCCCCTCCAACCAGGGGCATTTTTTTTGCCTGTTATGTTAAGCTTGCGACCTCACTTTTATTCAGCATAGATTTTTTATCAGCGTGTCAGTCAAACTCAGAGACTATCAACAGCAAGCGGTTAATGCCGCCATCGCCCATTTTAGGCAAAGCCAAGCTTCCGCCGTACTCGTATTGCCCACTGGCGCCGGCAAAAGCATAGTGATCGCCGAACTGGCGCGCATCGCTAAAGGCAGGGTCTTAGTGCTCACCCACGTGAAAGAATTGGTCGCGCAAAATGCTGAGAAAGTCGGCTTACTTACGGCACAAGCCAGTATCTATGCGGCGGGGTTGAATCAAAAAGCCACTGACGGAAAAACCGTCGTCGCCAGCATTCAATCGGCAGCGCGGGGATTAACGCAGTTCGACCAGCCGTTCTCGCTAGTGATTATTGATGAATGCCACAGAGTCAGCCTTGAGAAAACCAGCCAGTATCAGCAAGTGCTCACTCATTTACGCACGAAAAATCCCCAATTAAGATTGCTCGGTCTCACCGCTACGCCCTATCGCCTTGGCACTGGCTGGATTTACCAGCAACACTATCACGGCAAAGTGGGGTCTCCCGAACATGCTGTGTTCGAACATTGTGTGTTCGAGCTGCCCATCAGACCACTCATTAAACAAGGTTACCTCACAGCGCCAACCCTGTTTGATGGCCTCAGTGCCCAGTACGATTTCAGCCAACTTAAAGCTAACGACAATGGTGAGTATGCCGAAGCTGAGGTTAACGATTTACTGGGGCATTACGGCCGCGCGACTACCGCGATAGTGAAACAGCTCATTGAACTGAGCCAACATAGAAGAGGCATTATCATCTTCGCGGCAACGGTGCGTCACGCCAATGAGATTTTTGGCCTACTCAACCAAGTTCACACTGCACAGAGCGCCATAATCACGGCACAAACGCACGACAATGAACGTGACGCGACAATCGAACGTTTTAAAGCCCAAGAGCTCAAGTTTTTAGTCAACGTGGCAGTGTTGACGACAGGCTTCGACGCGCCCCATGTGGATTTGATTGCGATTTTGCGCCCAACCGCCTCAGTCAGTCTATTTCAACAAATGATCGGCCGTGGGTTGCGAATCGCTGAAGGCAAAAAAGATTGTCTTATCATCGACTATGCTGCCAATGGTTATGACTTGTATTTCCCCGAGGTCGGCCAAGCTAAACCCAACAGTAAATCGGTACCCGTGCAAGTGCATTGCCCTGTGTGCGATTTTGCCAATATTTTCTGGGGACTCACGGACGACGATGGCGACATCATTGAACACTTTGGTCGCCGTTGTCAGGGCATAGTCGAACAGCAAGGTAAAAAGCTACAGTGCGACTTTCGATTTAGATCTAAATCTTGCCCTGATTGCGGTGAAGAGAATGATATTACCGCGCGCATTTGCCAGCACTGCCAATCGACTCTCATCGATCCCGATAAACGCCTTCGCCAAGTGCTCAGCCAGCAGCACCATCATTTGTTCCGCTGCCAACATATGACGCTCATCGACGATGACGGCAATCTGAAAGTGCAATACCTCGATATCGACGGCAATGAATTTAATCGCCGCTTTAAATTGCAAACGCCGGCACAGTGGCGAGCCCTCTATGCCTTATTCATCTTTCCCCATAGCCGAACGCCGGGATTAAAACCGAAAAAGTACACTAAGGTGACAGAGTTAATCAGCGACGCGGATAAATTCCGCATGCCCGATCTCTTGCTACTGAAGAAACATAAAAAAGGCTGGGATCTGCTCGAAAGCTATTTTGATTATCAAGGCCGCTATCAAACTGAAAATAAACACGGCTGACATTATCAATTCACTTAGGCCTATGGTATAAAACGACTAAAGTAATCCTAAGGAGCTATTATGTTCGTTGTTATTTTTGGCCGTCCAGGCTGTCCTTATTGCGTTCGTGCTGTGCAATTATCTGAGCAACTCGTTGAAAAACGTGATGACTTTAAGTTCAGATATGTGGATATCCACGCAGAAGGCATCTCTAAAGCAGATTTAGAGAAAACTGTCGGTAAGCCAGTTGAAACCGTACCGCAGATTTTTGTCGATGAGAAACACGTAGGTGGCTGCACAGATTTCGAACAATATGTTCGCGAAAACAATCTGTTAGATTAAGCTCTACACATATGTGACCCGCTTAATGCAAAAGGAGACCTAAGTCTCCTTTTTAGTTTTTATCGCAAGCAAGTAAGATTAGAGCACATACTTAGCCGAGAACATAATGCGGCTCAAATCACCATCATCGCCATTTTCTTTACTGTTCTTGGCGTACATATACTCGACCCCAAAAGTCAGCGGTTTGCTTGGCGAGTAAAGTAAATTGATATAGCCAGAATAAGCATCCTTATTCACGCCTGAACCGGTTAAAGCCGCATCGTTATCCGCTTGCATGCCTGACAAGGTTACACTGCTGCGCCACTGCTCATTCCACCAATGACGATAAGACACAAATCCACCGAAAGTACGAATCGACTCAATATCACCGTTGGCATCCAGCACACCCGCATTAATGTAATTGAGTGCCATATAACGACCTAAGCCTTCACCATAGGTGGCCGTAAAGCGAAGATCATCTTTGCCGACCGGAATAATGCCCGCCACACTGGCACCATATCCTAGGGCTGAGCTATCAATCTGCGTCGCACCTATCTTAGTTTCTAAATTCAACTGACGGGCAATACCCGCAAACGAGAACGCCGCGCCGCCATCCGTTTTGAGGTTATACCGCGCGATAACATCGGGGATTACCCCACTACCACTGGTAATGCGGGCACCGCCTTGATTTGGCGTGACTGTGGTTTCAGGATTTTCAATCGCGAATTGGAAATTACCTTGGGTATAGCGCAATAGTGTTTGGCGGGCGAACGGGGTGCCATCGGCAGCACCAACAAAATCGAGATTCTCAGGCAATGCCGCAGCATTTTGGAAGGTGGTCCACGTTTGGCCTACAGTCCAATTGTCATAGGAGACAAATGCATGGCGAATACGAGGCGAGTAGCTGTTGGATGTGCGTTCATTGCCATCGGTGTGGGTCATAAAATCGAGTTCAATAAAGCCAGAAAGTTTATGACCATCAATATCAGTCGTCGCTTTGAAATTAAAACGTGTTTCGCGAGCTTGAAAATCCACGACTTGGTTGCCATTACCCTCTTTGCCATAAATAGTACCAGGAACATAAAACTGCCTAGAAAGATCCCCAGAATCCGGGGCGCCATTGCCATAATCACTGAACATAATGTCAGCTTTGATATAACCGCCAAACTCAACATCCGTATCTTTTAGTGATGCCGCATTGGCCGAACTTGCTAATGCCAATAATATTGCACTACCCATCAAGCTTAGTTTTGCTTGTTTCATTTTTTGTCTTTCCCCAATTGTTATTATTTATCCGCAACCAATATGGACAAATTAACAAGTGAGAAACATTGGCAATAGGTCTATGAGACAAAAGTAGAAAATGTCAGGATAAATAATATGTTAGGAAAACATTTGAAACGAAATAAGTAAAACGAAGGTATTAAATCTAGTACTTGGAATTGAAGTTTAACTTGGTAAATTTAGTGGATAACTTGAGAGAGATAAAGCGGGGTAATACGTGGTGGGTCGTGAAGGATTCGAACCTTCGACCAATTGGTTAAAAGCCAACTGCTCTACCGACTGAGCTAACGACCCATCTTGGTATTGCGATATAACTGTTCACTTCTTTATTGCATTTATCATGCTGA
>NZ_JAUOEV010000031.1:0-35722 GCF_031932135.1 Shewanella vaxholmensis | reverse complement strand
TAGATTTGAGTGAAATGTTAATGAGAAAAATCGGATTTAAGAGCGTTCTATCAAAGAAAGTCCGTCGTGCAGCTGAAACAGGCAAACCATTTGTACGGCTACGCGATCTTATTTAGTAAAGTAAAATACTTAACAAGCGCATTAAACCTGACATTTCAAATTGTCCAATTTTTTGCAAAGAACAAGACGCAAAAAACGTCCAACATGTTCCGCAGCTTATGCGGGCGTTAGTGCTAAATAAGGTTCACATGCAATTTAAATTTATCAAAGCAACAGCCCAAGATTGGGACTATTTGTTTGACCTGAGAAAAATGACAATGGTTGAGCACCTTGAAAAGTCTGGGCAATTCCTTTCTGAAGAGGAACACCAGTTTAGATTAAAAAACGCCTACGAATACTCGCACTTAATTATTTACGACAAGAGCGTTGTTGGTACATTACAGTTCCGCGAATTTGAAGATAAGGTAGAAATTATGCAGCTTCAAATTCACCCTAATAACCAAGGAAAAGGTTTAGGTAGTCTAGTGTTAAAGCAAGTTTTAGAAACTTCAAAACCCAAGTATCTTGAACTAACAGTTTTAAAAGAAAATCGGGCGCTTAATTTATACAAAAGGCTCGACTTTAAAATTTTTGACGAAGACCAATTTGAATATTTTATGTGTACAGAGCACTAACAAGTCGCTGTAGTATTAATAGAGTGTGACACTGGAATGACTATGCTTAATCACTGCTACCTTCAACAGATAGATCAGCAGCGGAGCTCTGCCCCAAACCCCTTATCGATGAGAATAACTTTAGGTAGCGGCGGATCGCGGTTAGAATACTCACCCTGTTTTTCTTGGTTACTTTTTCGGAAACCAGTTTATCAAGACACCCACTGTTAAATTTTGCTACCTAAAGAACAAATTAGGTGCGATTTCAGACCGTCAAAATGCGGTTGAGCTCGCGAAATTGAGCTGGGTAGCCAGATTTTTATTCGAGCTTTCCCCACCCCATGAGCACAAATCAAGTTGACTAAACAGCTAAGTTTCGCTTGAATTAGAACCCAACAAATAATTAACATTTAGAACAACGCTAAGCTGACTTAGACTTAGAAACGCAAAAGGACATGAATGCATTACACTTTTCGAACGTTTATGCTGGATGTTCAAAACCGCACTCTGCACTACAATAGTGAACGCATTAACTGTGATGAACGCGTTATCCTACTTATTAGTCTCTTGATTGAAGCCTATCCGGAACACTGTGACCAAGCATTTTTACTCGAAAAAATTTGGCCTAATACTGTCGTGAGTAGCTGGTCGGTAGCTAGGTTAATTTCAGATACCCGCAAATTGTTCACTTCAGCAGGATTGGATATTCCGATAATCCAAACACTACACGGCAGAGGTTACCGCTTATCCCACGATATTGCCGCCATACTCAGTTCACAGAACGATGAAGTACAACCCGCAGCGCCGCAGAATACCGACACCCCGACAGTCAATCTAGACTCCAGTAAAACACAGCAATCTGATAGTAATCAGCAGCAAAGCCCAAATCAAACCCAGCCAAGCTACAAACGAGTTAACTTGCGTTATCTGTGGCTATTTATCGCGTCCGTTGCGATAACGCTTGCAGTGGCTAGCCACCAGCAAACTCAGCGTGCCAATCCCTTAGTGTTAGCAGAACCCAATAATGTCAAAGCAAGGATCCTTTGGGTGGATGACCATCCTGAGAATAATCAAACTGAACGGCAATACCTCGAAGAACGACAGATTGGGGTGTACACCACACAAACAACCCAAGATGCCCTCACGCTACTAGGTCTCTATCGCTACGATGCCATTATTACCGATATGGGACGGGAAGCCGATCCTTTGGCGGGCCTAAAAATGATACGGATGATCAGGGAACTTGGCATACCAACCCCCATTTACTTATATACCATTATGCCCTCAGAGGCGTTAAGGCAAAAAGCCCGCGAACATGGCGCCAATGACATTGCCGTCGAAGCAGAAGATTTATACCAACACTTGACCCCGCTTATTGATTCCTTTGATTTAGAGTCGTCCCCACACTAGCCCTGCACTCAGCAGATTAGTCATCATCTAAAGCTATCAAGTAACTAATTGATAAGTTTAGCATTCAAATTTAATCAATAGATTTCAAAGACAGATTTAAGATAGCCGTTATATACCTTTTCTATCGATAACTGTTCTATGCCTTCGGTATATCGATTGCTCAGCATAAACCGCAGTAAAGCAATGAAAGCGCCTGTGGATTTAGCTCCGTAACTCAATACGTCTACCTAAGTTTCATAAAAGGAATTGATATAATGAAGCCGACCTACCTCCTTGCTATTCCGCTACTCGCAGGACTAATACTGACTGCCTGTGGTGGTGACGACAATGACGATGATGAAGTCACACCGACACCGCCCCCGACTCCGCAGCTTGCTATAAAAGGCAATGTGAAAGGGCTTTCTGACACAGTTAAGCTCGAATTACAAAAAAATGGTCAAGCAGTAGAAACACTGTCGATTCAAAGTGATGGCACAGATAAAGCCTTTACATTTTCCACCATGCAAGACGAAGGCATTAGCTTTGCGATTACTGTTAACACTCAACCTGCGGCACAAACTTGCAGCGTAACTAATGGCAGTGGCACTTTAAATGCGACAACAGCGGTCGCCACTTTAGTCACCTGCGAAGATAATCCCAATGCTGAGCTAACCGGAATACTGAGGGACAGCCCAGTCGCGGGCATTAACTACCAAACCGAAACCAAAGAAGCAGGAATCACGAGTGATATCGGTGAATATCAATACCTTAAAGGTGAGCATGTCACCTTCTCCGTTGGCGCGATTATGTTCCCAGCAACGGCAGCGGCCAACTTGATCACGCCCACCGAAATTGCCGCAGGTAACCAAGTCACCAAAGTTAATATCCTGCAGCTATTACAAACCTTAGATAAGGATTGTGATGTTGAAAATGGGATTCAAGTGAGGGCTACAAGCCACGAACTGTTAGCCGATACCGTGCTCGATATCACCAGTGCTGATTTCGATGCCAACATCAATGCAGCCTTTACGACCAAGAACTCAGGCTTGACGTTAATCAGCGAGACTCAAGCCTTAACACACTTTGACAGTTCAAATCGTAACTTACTTTTAGGCAGCTGGTTATTCACCGAAGGTGAAGGGCAACGGACAGTGCTGACATTTAAAGACCATTCTAGCTACATCATGATCCACGAGCATGAAAGTGACGGTGGTCAAAGCGCTGCATCGGTGGAATATGGTCATTACACTTGGGATTCACAAACAGGCAGCTTTAGTGTCAGCATAATTGCACAATCCGATGGTTCAGGAGGGTTTTATGACGAAGGAAGCACAGTCAATAACGCGACCGTGAATTTAGATAAACTGACGGTGAGTTTTATCGACAATACTGCAGGAGACATTACACTCAAACGTATCGAAGATAAAAACGATCCGCTGATTGGTACTTGGCACGTACTTGATACTGAAGCTGATAATGACAGCTTTGTCACTTTCCTGCCCAATCAAAACTATGTGATTGCCCATACAGCGAATACAGATAGCTACGAAGGTAAATCACCGCAGCCACAGTCTGGTGAGTTTGGTCGTTATATCAAAGATGCTAGCGGCTATAAATTTACTGCCACAGTCGAATCAGATGGCCCAAATGGACTCTATGATGCTGATTCATCGGATAACTACCTATTTTCATCAATCAAGATCACTGCTTGGGGAGAAATGATCGCAGTTGAAAATGGTGCTGATGGCGGCACTTTTTCACTCGATTATATTGGTGGCTTTGTCTCAGAACTTGTGGATAAACCAAGCTCGGCTGCAGGAACAAGCCTAGGTAGAATTACCTCAGTGCGAGATACTTCAGGCTTTATCAGTGCTGACATAGTCAATAAACCGCTGCAATTTGACTTGGAATACACGAGCGACACAGAGAACCGCTGTATAACGAGTTTCGGTAATAATCGTTGCGGCGCGCGTTACACTATGTTGGTGCAAAATCTTGCAGAGAATGATATTGGCGACACCATAGGTGATGTGAACTTAACTGAAGTGACTAGCAATACTCAAATCAACACCAATTTTTCAGTAACAACCGCAGGTACAGCAACCTTTAGTTACAGCAACACCCAAACTATGACCATTAGTCCTTTGCTCGGCAAATCCTGTCAAGGGAATCAAAGGGCATTAGTCAGCATCACTGACACCGCCAATAACCTCTCCCTTTGGCAAGTAGAGCTAACACCAATTCAACCTTAACGAAATAGATCTTCCACTTTGTCGGACTGTGCAAGTGCAAGCAGTCCGACGCTTTTTTTAGCTTTATCTCACCTGTTGTTTAATCGCTTACTTTCGCAAAAACGGGCAATCGCGATACGGGAGCGCCTTGGTTCACTATCCAAAGCGCCTTTATCCTTAGCGCCTTAGCATTCAGCTTGATAATTTGGGGCAAATGACATAGCCAAACATGGTAATGGTTAAGCCCCAAACCCCTTCTCGATGAGAATAACTTTAGGTAGCGGCGGATCGCGGTTAGAATACTCACCCTGTTTTTCTTGGTTACTTTTTCGGAAACAATAATGTCCCATTCAGCGCTTAATTCTTTTGATGATTTTTACCAGCTTTTGGCTGACAGCTTGGCGAAGAATAGTCTGATCAAACTATTGTTGAGTAAGTACCGAGGGGCAGATAAAAGCCTGCAGCGCATTACGATTCGGCCGATTAGTTTGCAAAATGAGCCTATGCTGTCGTTTGTGTATCAACACCAGACGAATCACATCACTAAAAACCTGAGTTATGACGAAGGCTTAGCCAGCATAAAACTGTTACTCGGTAGCGATTTTAAGAGTGCCCACTTAGCTACGGCAGAGGAAGAAGTTCAGCTTGAGATCAGCAAAAAAGGCAAAGTCCAAATCAGCACACATAACGTTAAACAAACCGTCGCTGCGCCGTTAGAACATGACCGTGAGAAAAAGCGTTTTGTGGATATTGAACGGCCTTTCCTGACCAAGCTAGGTGTGACGGACAGCCAACATAATCTTATCCCTGCGATGTCGCGTAAATGGAAGCAAATCAATAAATTTATTGAGGTTTTCAGTCAAGCGCTCGAAGCGTCGCCCCACAAGAATGACCAACCGATCAATGTGGTCGATTTTGGTTCAGGCAAAGGCTATCTCACCTTTGCAATCCATGATTACCTGCGTCACAGCCTACACAATGATGCGCAGGTGACTGGGGTGGAATTACGCCAAGCCTTGGCGGATTTATGTAATGAAACGGCGGCAACGCTGGATCATCAAGGCTTGTCGTTTGTCTGCGGCGATGTGAGAACCCATGCGCCTAAGCAAACCGATGTGATGATCGCCCTGCACGCCTGCGATATCGCCACTGACTATGCGATTCATTATGGTATCCGCGCCAATGCCGACATCATCATGTGCTCGCCTTGCTGCCATAAACAAATTCGACCGCAGATGCACAGCCCAGAATTGTTTAAACCTATGCTGCAATATGGAGTGCACATGGGCCAACAGGCTGAAATGGTGACGGATTCACTACGCGCGCTATTTTTGGAAGCCAACGGTTATGCCACTAAGGTGTTTGAATTTATCAGCCTAGAACATACCAATAAAAATAAGATGATTTTGGCCGTCAAAAAGCCACAACATAATCAGAAAGACAGCGCCGCAATCCTCGCGCAAATTGCTGACATTAAAGCCTATTACGGGATCAAGGAACATTGCTTAGAAACCTTGCTCGCGCAAAACCAAGCCGATTAACGGCCGGCGGTTTACTGGCAAAGCATTAAAACTTTGCGCTCATGACAACCCCGTTGAAATTGAGGCAATCTTTAATTCTTTGCAGCTGAACCGCGCTAAGGGTGTCGATATCGTGAAAGGCAAACTCTGAGTGTTCGTGGCTTAATTGGATCGGCAGTGGCTTGTTTTCTGCACCATCTTTTGCCACCTCAGGCCCATCAGGCAACTCAGACAACACCAGTTCACAACGAAAGATAAAGGCTTGGGATTGATAGGCACTGTGATAATACACGCCGCTCAAATAGTTAACCTGCACACTTAAGCCTAATTCCTCTTGGCATTCGCGCACCAAGGCTTCGTGAATCGTTTCACCGGGCTCGAGTGCGCCACCGGGCAAACCCCAAGCAAAGTTACCGTAATTGGCCTTAAGCAACAGCACTTTCCCCTGCGCATTAGTGATAACCGCGTGGCTGCTCAGTCTAAAGGTATCGTTAAAGGCCACTCAGTTATCCTTGCATTTATGTTCGGTACGTATTTGAGATATTAAACAAAATCACTTCGCCGCAAAGGTATTACAACTGGCGAGATTACCCGAATCAAACCCCGTCTTAAACCATTTAACCCGCTGTGCCGAACTACCGTGGGTAAAAGCATCGGGCTGTACGGCACGACCCGCCATCTGTTGCAAGCGATCGTCACCCACAGCACTGGCGGCGGCAATGCCTTCCGCTAAATCGCCCGCTTCAAGTAAGTTAAGTTGTTGATTGGCATAATGCCCCCAAATCCCCGCGTAACAATCTGCCTGTAATTCAAGTGCAACACTCAATTGATTCGCCTGCACTTTACTGCCAGATTGCTGCGCTTGGCGCACCTTAGTACTAGTGCCCAGCAGGTTTTGCACATGGTGGCCTACCTCGTGGGCAATCACATAGGCAAAGGCAAAATCGCCGGGCGCGCCTAAGGTTTTAAGCTCATCAAGAAAGCTAAGGTCGATATACACTTTGCTATCGGCGGGGCAATAGAAAGGCCCAGACTGCGCCTGTCCCATACCGCAGCCAGTGGAGGTCATATTGCGATAAAGCACTAACTTAGGCTCTCGATATTGCCCCTTGAGTAACTGGCCCCAAACGGTTTCTGTGGTACCTAAAATGGCCGCCACAAACTGGGCATTTTCATCCTGTACCGCTGTTGTTGAGCTAGATTGGGATTGGCTAAGATTAGTTTGAGTGCTGGGGTCGAGTGACAGGCCACCAGTAAAATACTGAAAAGCAATATAAATGCCGCCAATGAGCAACACCACGCGGCCAAGTTTAGTTCTCAGCAAAAAGGGCAAGAACCTGAGTAACAAGGCACTCGGCACACCCGCAGATGCCATTTGCTGGCCGCGTCTGTCTTCGATATTGGAGCTTCTGTCAGTGTCACGCCAGCGCATCGCATTCCTTCACTCAGTAGTTAAAACTTTCGTTAAACCGTTCGTTACATCGCTATTTGAGCCGCTTAGATGCACAGCTCTATTTCGTATTTGCACTCTAGCGCCTAGTGGTTAAGAGTCTAGTGATTAAGTGTCTAGTGGTTATTTCGCTTGTGTATCGCTTGTGGGCGCATCTTTCAGTGAGCGTAAAAACAATCCTAAACCACCAAAAGCCAAAACGAGGATCACGATAAGTTCAAAGGCCGACATAGATTTAAAGTGGAATTGAATCGAGCTAATAACCCCCACAATCAAGGCCGTTAGCGAACCTAAACTCAGCAGCCAAGCTAACTTACTCTTAGCGTCAAAAAACACCATCACAATGCCGATAATAAACGGTAGCATCACCATGCCTGTGGTAATCGACATGCCTTGCCCAAAGGCATTCACTCGATATAAACCATAGCCCAGCCCAAAGCTAGAGCTCACTTGTATTGCATTGAACAATAAATAAAATCCGCCACACATCATGGCCAGACCCATAAAAAATTGTCCCGTCCCGCCCTGTGTTCCGCCCGCACCTTTCATAGATATCCTTTCTAAATTAACGATTTTTGAGTGGCTTGTTCTATGGCCGTTTTCAGCCGTTGTTTTTCTTCCGCTGCTTTTGCCTTTTGGGACTCGTCGAGATTTTTATCCGCCTCGGCGACACAGCGCTGTTTATCTCGCATGGGCTCATAGGGATCGACATCAGTTCTGGCAGAACACGCTAATTCGGCGCAGCCAGACGTCGACAAAGTAGAGCACAAGACCAGCATAATCAACGGGGTTTTCATCATCAAGTACGCCTCAGTGGATCACAAAAATAACACATTTTATCCACCAGCAAGGAGCATATTGCCAATCCCACGCGCAGGCTCAGTAATCTCAAGCTTATTCGCGCCCTATGTTGACATAAATTACGCTAAGGCCAACACTCAATGGTGAATTTTTATACCCATATACGACGCACTACCGTGGCTTAAATAAGGCTCTGCAATCTATGTGCAGACGCTAAAGTTAACATAAGGAATGCCCTTGAATACTCTATTGATTGGGAAAGGTGATCAACAGGTTCACTTAAATCTTAAGTATGCTAATCGTCATGGATTAATTGCCGGCGCTACAGGGACAGGCAAAACCGTGTCGCTGATGAGCCTAGCCGAAGGTTTTTCGCGCCAAGGCGTGCCGGTTTTCATCACGGATGTTAAAGGTGATATCTCAGGCCTGGCGATGGCGGGCACCCCAAGTGAAAAGCTATTACAAAGGGCGGCGCAAATTGGCATAGAGGATTATCACAACGAAGCCAACCCGGTGGTGTTATGGGATTTAGCGGGCGTTCAAGGCCATCCACTGCGTACCACCATCAGCGAAATGGGCCCAACCTTACTCAGCCGAATTTTAGAATTAAATGACACCCAAAGCGGTATCTTAGACATAGTGTTTCAACTGGCAGACGACCAAGGGTTATTGTTGCTCGACTTAGATGATCTGCGGGCCATGCTGGCTTTGGTTGCCGAGGAACGCAAAGAAGTCTCCGCCAAATATGGTTTGATCAGCGCCCAATCCCTCGCGGCGATTCAGCGCTCAGTGCTAGGACTTGAGCGCGATGGCGGCAAAGACTTTTTTGGCGAACCCGCGTTACAGCTTGAAGATTTAATGCGCACTAATTTGCAAGGGAGCGGCATCATCAATTTGTTAGCGGCGAATAAGCTGATTTTAACACCCCGTTTATACTCGAGTTTTTTACTCTGGCTACTGTCAGAATTATTTGAGAATTTGCCCGAAGTCGGCGATCCCGAAAAACCTAAACTCGTGTTCTTTATTGATGAAGCCCATTTACTCTTTGAAGGTTGCCCGCCGAGTTTATTAAAACGCGTCGAACAGATCATGCGCCTTATTCGCTCAAAAGGCGTAGGCGTTTATTTTTGCTCGCAATTTCCTGATGATGTGCCGGGCGAAATTCTCGGGCAATTAGGCAATCGCATTCAACATGCCCTGCGAGCTTACACGCCAAGAGATCAAAAGGCGGTCAAAACCGCCGCCGAAACCTTTGTGCCTAACCCCAAACTGGTAGTCAGTGAGGTTATTTCCCAGCTCGGCGTGGGCGAGGCCTTAGTGTCTATGTTGGCCGACAAGGGCGTGCCGACTATGGTCGAGCGCGCACTCATCGCACCGCCGCGTTGTCGCATGGGACCCGCCACGAGTGAGGAATTATACCAAGTCCGCGCCCAAAGCCCGATTGGTGGCAAATACGATCATTCCATCAACCGTGAATCGGCCTACGAACTGCTTAACCAAAGACGTACCGGCGTTGCCACCAGCAACCCCACATCCACAGCAAGTAATACAGCAAATGATGGCCAAACGGGTCAAAAAGCCGAAGAACAAGGTTGGTTCAGTGAACTTATTTTTGGTAATAAACGCCGCCAAGGTTTAGCGGAGACCTTGTCCAAGCAAGCAGCACGCACTGTCGGCAGCCAATTAGGTAAACAAATTTTGCGCGGCATATTAGGCGGGATGTTAGGTAAATCGAGCCGACGCTAGGCATATAGTGCTAAGTGAAGCTTTAGTTCGAGCCCACTAATTCGATCGCACAAAATGACAAACTCGAATGAAAATAGGAGTACAGTGTTATAGATCGCATATTTCTTATACAGGTTAACGCTAGCATTAGCGTTAATTATTCTAAGTGATAGATGGATCATGGTACGGAATTCGGTGATAAGATTATTTTGCTGTAATCGCTCATTGAGGCAAATAAATTCACAGATAATTATCAATGATTTTAAATATTTGTAATTTTAAAATGTTGTAATTCGAGATCAAAATTTCGCTTCAATCAGGACATCATGGAACAGGTTCAATTGAGTACGGCTTACATGATTAGCCTGATGAATAACCAAAGAGTACATGGAGTTTTATATGAGTAAAGAGCAAAAAAACCGTAAAGAATCGAAGAAACAACCGCTGTTGTCTGCTAAAGAAAAGAAAGCAGCAAAACACGCGAAAAATGCCACTAAAGGTTTCTTAGATAACACTAAATAGTGTCTTGTTATTCAAAGGTTCATCCTCAAATAACACAAATAGGGTTAACTCAGGTTAGCCCTTTTTATTGTGCATTTTTCCTTAAACCGACCTCGTTAAGCCCCACGATACCGCCGCCGCAAAACCGCCTCAAATCTTCGTTTTATGATGCAAAAGTAGCAGCTATCGACTATAGCCTAATTGACCTTTTTCAGGTTTTATGTAGTTATATTCAGCAGGCTAAGGTATTCCAAGCTCGAAAGACCCTACATAACATTATAAAAAATAAGGATATTTCACAATGAAAATCAAAAAACGTTTTGTCGCCGTCGGCGCTGCCGTGACACTCACACTCAGCGCTGCCGCTATGGCTGCAGCTCCCGCTTTTATCAATATTCTCACTGGCGGTACCAGTGGCGTGTATTACCCTATTGGTGTTGCCCTATCGCAACTCTATGGCACTGGAATCGAAGGCTCTAAAACTTCAGTTCAAGCGACCAAAGCCTCGGTAGAAAACCTCAATCTACTGCAAGCGGGTCGTGGCGAATTAGCGCTCGCGCTAGGTGACTCAGTCGCAGCCGCTTACCAAGGTGATATTGATGCAGGCTTTAAAACGCCGTTGGATAAAATCCGTGTGCTCGCCTCTGCTTACCCTAACTACATTCAAATTGTTGCCAATAAAGAGTCTGGCATTAAAACGTTGGCCGATTTGAAAGGGAAACGTATCTCTGTCGGCGCACCTAAATCGGGTACCGAACTCAATGCCAGATCGATTTTCAAGGCAGCGGGTTTAAGCTACGAAGATATGGGTAAAGTCGAGTTTTTGCCTTATGCCGAATCCGTTGAACTCATCAAAAATCGTCAGTTAGATGCGACCTTGCAGTCGTCAGGTCTCGGTATGGCAGCCATCCGCGATTTAGCGGCGACTATGGCAATCAACTTTGTTGAAATTCCAGAGGATGTGATTGCTAAGATTAACAACCCTGCCTATCAACATGGCGTGATCCCAGCATCGACCTATGAAGGCCAAACCACTGACGTTTCAACCGTTGCCATTCAAAACCTGCTGGTAACGCAAAGCGGCGTGTCTGACGATTTAGCCTATCAAATGACTAAGATCATGTTCGAGCACTTAGATCGTCTCGGTAACGCGCACTCAGCCGCTAAATCTATTAGCTTAGAGAAAGCGACGAAAAATCTGCCGATACCGCTACACCCAGGTGCAGAACGTTATTACAAAGAAGTGGGCGCACTCTAAGTTTTGCTGATATCTGTGCACCCTATTCCAAACTAAGCGATCGAGATGCCGTTGAATAACGGCATCTTTTTATATCCAAACAGCCTCAAACGGTAGAATTCAATCATTGATGCGCCTTGAATTGAAGCGGATCTGAAACTCGTATATTGAGGTAGCTTGGGTATATATATCGCCCTCTGTAGTCTAATGCTGTGAGGCATAATATGAGTGATCCCCAACAAGGTCTCAGCGCTAATACTGGCGATTGGCCCAAGGCGCTGTTCTATACCGCCTTAATTTTTTCTATTTTTCAAATCATCACTGCCGCTTTTCATCCCGTGTCGACGCAAGTGCTGCGCGCGACCCATATTGGCTTTTTGCTGCTCGTGGTTTTTTTGAGTTATCCCGCCAGAGGTAAATCACAACCTTGGCAACCGCTCGCTTGGCTACTCGGTTTAGCAGGCATGGCAACGGCGGCTTATCAGTGGTATTTCGAAGCCGACTTAATTCAACGTTCTGGCGATCTAACCGATGCAGACATGGTGATAGGTATCACTTTGATCGTATTGGTATTTGAAGCGGCGCGCCGAGTCATGGGCTGGGCACTACCTATTATTTGTGGCATCTTTTTGGCCTATGGCTTATTGGGTCAATACCTACCCGGCGATTTGATGCACCGCGGCTATGGCTTCGATCAAATCATCAACCAATTAGCCTTCGGCACCGAAGGCTTGTACGGCACACCAACCTATGTGTCGGCGACGTATATTTTCCTGTTTATTCTTTTCGGTTCCTTTCTAGAACAAGCCGGAATGATCCGTTTATTTACCGACTTTGCCATGGGATTGTTCGGCCACAAGCTTGGCGGCCCGGCTAAAGTCGCTGTGGTGTCATCGGCGCTGATGGGAACGATTACTGGCTCAGGAGTGGCCAACGTCGTCACCACAGGGCAATTTACCATTCCATTGATGAAACGATTTGGCTATCGCTCCGCCTTCGCCGGCGGCGTAGAAGCGACCTCAAGTATGGGCAGCCAGATCATGCCGCCGATCATGGGCGCCGTGGCCTTTATCATGGCCGAAACCATTAACGTGCCCTTTATCGAGATAGCTAAAGCGGCATTGATCCCTGCACTACTTTATTTTTGCTCAGTATTTTGGATGGTGCACTTAGAGGCCAAACGCGCCAATCTTTGTGGCCTGCCAAAAGATCAATGTCCCGATCCTTGGGCGGCGATTAAAGAACGCTGGTATCTCCTTATCCCCTTGTTTATTTTGGTCTACTTGCTGTTTTCGGGCAGAACGCCGCTGTTCTCTGGCATGGTTGGTTTAGCCCTCACCTCGATAGTGATCTTAGGCTCGGCCATCGTCCTGCGGTTGTCTTCAATGGCAATGCGGATTGCCTTTTGGATTGCCCTTGGGGTGTTGTGTGCTGGCTTCTTCCAACTCGGGATCGGAGTCGTGTTTGGGGTTATCGCCCTGCTCGTCGCCATTTGTTGGTTTATTAAGGGCGGCAAAGAAACCCTCACCGTTTGCTTACACGCATTGGTTGAAGGCGCGCGTCATGCTGTGCCTGTGGGTATTGCCTGCGCCTTAGTGGGCGTGATTATCGGCATAGTGTCACTCACAGGGATTGCTTCAACTTTCGCAAGCTACATTCTCGCCGTTGGCCAAGACAACCTGTTCTTGTCACTCGTGTTGACTATGATCACTTGCCTAGTCCTCGGCATGGGGATCCCGACGATTCCTAACTACATTATTACCAGCTCAATAGCCGCACCCGCATTACTCGACTTAGGTGTGCCGCTAATTGTGTCGCACATGTTTGTGTTCTATTTCGGCATCATGGCCGATCTCACCCCGCCTGTTGCCTTGGCCTGCTTTGCCGCAGCGCCGATTGCGAAGGAATCTGGGCTTAAGATCAGTCTCTGGGCGATTCGGATCGCCATTGCTGGTTTTGTGATCCCCTTTATGGCGGTTTACGATCCAGCCTTAATGCTCCAAGGTGATAGCTTATTAGCGACGGCCTTTGTGGTACTGAAGGCAACGGTCGGTATTGGTATTTGGGGGGTGATCTTTACCGGATATCTACTACAAAAACTCTACTGGTGGGAACGCGTTATCGGTTTCCTTGCGGGGGCGAGCTTGATCCTTGCGACGCCATTGAGCGATGAAATCGGCTTTGGACTCGCGCTGTTGTTTATCGTGCAGCACAGTTGGCGCGCGCGCAAACTCAAACGTCTAGCAGAGCAAGGATAACCTCTTGGGATTAGCCGTCGTTAATAAGTCTAAGGTAAAGCTATGCTAGGCCTATGTTTAGGCCTAGCAGGTACCCTGTGGGCGCAAGTGCCCACAGAGCACTTCACCTTGGCATGGAACCACAGCATAGAGAAAATCCGCTGGGAGGAAGACTATCGCGTCACGCCTCAAGGCTTAGTGCTGGTCGAAGCGAGAGTAAAAGGCACGGGTGCAGGCATGGACATCCCAGATGATGCCTATCTTAAAAATGGCAGCTGGCATTATCGGCCTAAGCTACCCACTCTGCCTAAATTACGTTTAGGTCGCACACCCGAAGCGGGAGATTTTGATGTTTGTTTTGCGCAGGCCTCTGGCAAGGTGCAATGCCAAGCCATGAGTCATTGGATTGGTCAGCCGAACAAGCAAGATGCCGCCGTTGAGGTGTGGGGTTGTGAACAGGTAAATGTCGCGCCTATTGATGTTCGCTAGACGAGTAAATGACGGGCGGGTTAAGGGTTAGCAATCATCAGCTTGCTGGTAAAAGCGGTAGCCATTTTTACCTTGGTGTTTCACGCGGTACATAGCATCATCCGCGCGATCGCAGCTTTTGGCAAAACTATCACCATAGCTAAATATATCGATACCGATACTCAGGCCTATCTCCACGTCACAACCTTCAAGCAAAAAGCCCTGTCGATAAACATCGAGCAAGGATTGTGCAAGCATACCTAAAGATTCAATATCCGAGGACGGCAGTATGATCACAAACTCATCGCCACCTAGCCGAGCGATCTTCGCTAACTCACCTGAGTGAGACACTAACGTATGCGCAACGTGCACCAATAGACTGTCGCCAAACTTATGGCCGTGACGGTCATTTAAGGCTTTAAAACCATCCAGATCGATAAAAAATAATGCACCGCGCATCTCAGGTTGCAAACACTCATCGAACGCTTTGGCTATGGCTTGGCGATTCATTAAGTTGGTGAGGGGGTCGCTGTGCGCTAACAGTGCCAGATCCAGTTCGTAGCGTTTTTCTTGGGTGATATCGATATGACTGCCCATCATCCGCAGCGGCGTGCCATCGGCAAAACGCTCAACGATACGGCCACGGTCAGACACCCAAGTAACGCTACCATCTTTATGCAACATTCTGTGTACTGCCTGATAGTAATCGGCCTTACCACTGACATGATCTTCAAAGGCTTTTATCACCCATGCTTTATCTTCTGGGTGTAACTTACTTTTCCAGATATCAACGTGGGCGGCTAATTCTTCTGGACTAAAACCGAGCATTTCGCCCCAGCGCATATTGAAAATGGTTAAATTCCCACTTGGAATATGCTGTTCCCACAGGCACAAGCCATTGCCATCGAGGGCGGCAAACAGTTTTTCTTCGGCACGACGATTCAACGCCGTTAACTGGGCGTTTTCGCGTTTGAGTTGAGCAATTTCAGCCTGAAGCTGTTTGATGTGTTCTGCTGCCGTATCCGATGCCACGAAAAATCTCTTTCCTTAAAGCGGGAAAATCTTGTCCAGTGTAAAACACTCAATGCCGAAGCAAGATCGCGAGGAGTGCAAGATGAGCCAAAATCATGCTGGCCCAATCGAGCTTACACAGACTATCGCTATCATGCCACGCTTAGTCGCGCGTCAGCACTTCAAGCAATTCGATTTCAAAGGTGAGATCTGAATTTGGTTTAATATGCGCACCGACTTGGCGCTCGCCATAGGCTAAATGAGCTGGCACTAATAACTTACGTTTGCCACCGACTTTCATCCCCATAATGCCTTGGTCCCAACCTTTAATCACACGGCCAGTGCCAATTACACATTGAAACGCCTGACCGCGATCATAGGATGAATCGAATTGGGTGCCATCCTGCAAAAAACCACGGTATTGGGTGGTGATAAGCGCACCTTTTACCGCTTCTTTTCCTTCGCCCACTTGCAGATCGATTACTTCTAATTCAGTCATTTCTTCACTCTCTTTTCTTTTCGTACTTAATAAATTGCGCGATATTCAACTTTGTGCAGGATTTTATCACCGACGACCACGCTTGTCGGCGCTATTGCCACATTTCTGCGGCTCGGTTCACTGCTTTATCTTTGATAATAAGGTCACCATGGGCGAGATAATCATCACTCAGCCTTTAAATAATCGTCCATTAACCCAATATATTAGCCGTATAGACATTTTATTTTGGAGCTTTGCCATGATTATTGCCTGCCCCCATTGCGATACGTTAAACCGCGTTCCCGATGAGCGTGTAAACCAGCAACCTACTTGCGGTAAATGTAAGCTCAGTGTCTTTACGGCTGCGACGATTGAACTCACTAGCGCAAACTTTGCCAACCATGCCAATAAATCTGAGCTTCCCCTAGTCGTTGATTTTTGGGCCAGCTGGTGTGGCCCCTGTAAAAGTTTTGCCCCGGTATTTTCAGCGGCGGCTAAGACGTGGGAGCCGCAATTTCGCTTCGGCAAAATCAATACTGAAGAACAACAAGCCCTTGCGGCGCAATTTAATATTCGCTCGATTCCCACTCTTATGATTTTCAAGCAAGGGAAAATACTCGCGCAGCGGGCGGGCGCTTTACCTCAGTCAGCCTTAAATCAATGGTTAAAAAGCCATAGTTAATCGCAGATAACTTTTTCGCGCCCATAAAAATACCCAGACTCGCTGGGTATTTTGTTTTACGTGGATCTCAATCTACTGACATCAGATATCCCAAAAAACATGGGCGATAATGCCTAGCACTATCATGCTGATAAAGTTGATGATCATACCTACTCGCACCATTTCCGATTGCTTGATATGGCCTGAACCATAAACGATCGCATTGGGCGGCGTCGCCACTGGCAGCATAAAGGCGCAGGATGCGGCAATACCAATCAGCACAGATAACATCACAGGCGATACGCCTAATGCCTCGGCAATTGCAGCAAATACAGGCACTAACAGTGCGGCGCTGGCGGTGTTACTGGCAAACTCGGTCAGCATCACCACAAAGGCAATCACAGCAAAGACAAACAACGACATGTGCGTACTGCCGAAAATATCTGTCATCCAGTGGGCTAAAAACACACTAGTACCTGTGGTTTTCAACACTGCGCTTAGCGTTAAACCGCCGCCAAACAATATCAGCACACCCCAATCTGTGGTCGATTCAATCTTCTTCCATCCAACTAACCCTAAGCCCGCGAGCAAAACAACCGCGCCTAACGCCACTATGGTATCGAACTGAGTAATGCCACCTAATGCTTTGGCTAATGGCACACTGAAAATCCAGCAACATACTGTCGCGAGGAAGATAAGCAGGGTGAATTTACCTTGGAACGTCAGCTGCTGCGCTTCAACTTGCACATCGAACTTGGCTGAAAGATCCGGCTTAAAATACCAATACAAGGCAATCAACATTAACGGCAACATGAGGATAACGGTCGGAATACCAAACTTGAGCCAATCACTAAAACTCAAGCCAACTTGCGCCGCAGCAATCGCATTCGGTGGACTGCCCACTAAAGTACCGATACCACCGATGTTGGCCGAATAGGCAATCCCGAGCAGTAAAAACACATACGTGCTGTGGTATTTTTCGCGGTCTAGTTGCTGCAAAATCCCGAGAGCCAATGGCAACATCATCGCCGTGGTGGCGGTATTGCTGATCCACATTGAGAGCAGTGCCGTTACCCCGAACAGCATAAAGCAAGCGATACTGAGTTTGCCCTTAGAGGCTAACAACAACTTTTGTGCGATTAAGGTATCAATCTTTTGATGGTGTAAGGCCGCAGCCAGTACGAAGCCGCCGAAGAATAAATAGATGATGGGATTAGCAAAGCTACTCATCGCTTCCTTGGTTTCAAACACCCCAAAGAATACCGCAAGTATAGGCACGAGAATCGCAGTGATACTGATGTGGATCGCTTCGGTCAACCAAAGAATGCCAGCGAAAACCAGAATCGCCAGACCCGTATTCACCCCTTGTTCAAAGGGTAAGCCGTAATAGAGTGCAAATAACAGCACAATATCCGCCGCTAGGATCAGCATTTTCTTTTTATCGAGCCCCTCGCTGACGGGAGCTTTGTGAGGTGGAACAGTGCTTGGATCTGTTGATGACATGGTTACAACCTTAATACCATTTTATTTTGACGCAAATTTAGGGCATAGATCACACTTGGCAAAGCGGTTTATTTTGTAATTTTGCCACTTAGCAACCACACATTCTGCCGACTAAAAGCCCAGAAAAACCTTAAGTGAGATAAAAATCACCCATTTCTGATCTAAAGCCATGTGCAAAACTTTCAAACGAGCAAAAATCACGCAAAAGCTTGATAAAGCTGTAATTGAATAAGTGTTTAAAACTGTGACGTGGATCATGCTTCACTTTAATGCTAAGTGACAAACACTGAATTTAACCTTAAATAAAGTGGTTAACGCTAATTCAATCCTGTAACCACAGTTTTTGCCTATAAAACACCCATGAATGTATTTACCACTCTTTGCCCCCCCCTCAAGCTGACTGCAATTTAAAGCGATAACGTAAACGAACATACCAATGACAGAATTGCAGCTGGCATCAACTCAGTTTTATATTTCACGAATAACTTTCATTTTTCGCATTTAAAATGTTGGTTTACATACTTAAAAACTTAAATGGCATGGTGATGGAAAAAAGATTTAACCTTTTAAATTTATCTGATAATGCGAAAGGACATCTGATTAGCTTCCCTGTAGAATTTGTGCAGGCGCTTGCCACTTAACTCCAGCAAGTGCTCGATAACGTCTCCTAGTGGTTCCATCATTTATTTGATGCAAAACTGTGTAGAAATTAAAAATGTTTCAAACCATCAAAGCCGAAAACAACCCTAGAATCCTACTCAAATAAATAACATTTACAACTCAATATCCCTATGAATAATAAACACAAATATTATTCACCATCTCAGTCAATCTAACTCACTTTACCCCGCGAGCAATCCAACCTAGAGTCGCGCCCGTATTCTCGTCTCCTGTTCATTTTTTACCTATTTTGGTACCGCTTGTGGAAAATATGCTGTCAGCTCAACCCAATCAAAAGCCAGGGCTGTTTGTGCCTGTGGCAGGACTCAGTCTATTTGCTTTAGCGTCAGGCTACTTGATGAGTTTGATCCCACTCTCGCTCACTTACTTTGATTTGAGCCTTGATCTTGCGCCTTGGCTGGCGAGTATTTTCTACCTTGGCTTATTACTAGGTGCACCTTGTATTGCACCGATTGTCAGCCGCATAGGTCACAGTAAGGCCTTTATTTTGTTCTTAAATATCTTACTGTGTAGCGTTGTGGTAATGGTATTACTGCCACAGAGCAGTGTTTGGCTAGTATCACGCCTGATTGCAGGCTTGGCTGTTGCAGGGATTTTTGTGGTGGTCGAATCTTGGTTACTTATGGCCGACACCCAAAAACAACGGGCAAAACGTTTAGGCTTATATATGACCGCCCTCTACGGTGGCACTGCCATTGGGCAACTTGCCGTAGATTATTTAGGCACCACGGGTAATTTACCCTACTTGGTAGTAATAGGTTTGTTGGCAGCGGCCAGTTTACCTGCACTGTTAGTTAAACGCGGCCAACCGCAGTCCAGTGAACAACACGCTATTGCCCTTTCCGACCTAAAAACCTTAAGTAAACCTGCCATTGTTGGCTGTTTAGTCTCAGGATTATTACTTGGTCCCATCTACGGTTTATTGCCTGTGTATGTGTCGCAAGACATGGGTTTTGCCCAGCAGACGGGGCAATTTATGGCGCTGATCATTATGGGCGGCATGATAGTTCAACCCTTAGTGAGCTATTTATCCCCGCGTGTTGAAAAGAGTGTGTTGATGACAGCCTTTTGCTTAGTGGGTGCGGCGGCGCTGTTGTTACTGATACAAACATCGCTTGTGGGATTATGGTTAGGTTTTGTGTTACTCGGTGCCTGCGCCTTTGCTCTTTATCCCATCGCCATCAGTCTGGCGTGCGATCATTTACCCAGCAGCCAAATCGTCTCCGCCACTCAGATTATGTTGCTCAGTTATTCTGTGGGTTCGGTTATTGGTCCGGTTGCCGCCAGTCGTTTTGATGATGTAGAACATGGCTTACCGCTCTACTTAGCAGCAAGCTTTTTAGTCACGGTTTGCTATCTAAGCGCGCACTTACTCGCCCGAAGCAAAGCCCGTCTACCCACAGCGAAGGCTTAGCCCTGAGCCGTTAATGCTAAGTCTCTACACCCTGTGAATAACAATGGGCGCCGATAACGGCGCCCATTGTTATTATGATGTTTGCTGGGTTAATTCTGCCACTGGCACTGTGGCGGGAATGGCCCAGACACTGTCCTGCGGCCCATTAAGCACCCGATGGCGAGTCAGCCTGTAACCATAAAAGAACACTCCACTAAAGGCTAACGCCACCAGATCGACGCCTAACGTTGCCGCAGAATAAGGCGCCCATAAGCCTAAACTTGGCGCGATTAACGCAACTAGAGACGTGATTGGCATCGCCAATGTAGCCAAGCCGCACAAAGGCAAAATCAGCAGCGCCGCCTTAGCAGCACCACGCCAAAAGGCGTAAACCACCAGCAAGCCAAACACCAGATAATACAACCACAAATAGACGTGGTTAATATTGCTCACATGCACATATAACCATTTACCCAACAACATACTTATCGTTAAGGCGGCAACCGAGCCTAAGCAAATCCCCACCGTGGCGCTCGCCATTAATCGGCAAGCACGGGTTTGCTCGCTCGCCTGCTTTTTACGGCGTTTTTCCAGCCACAGCAAGTTGCCACTGTAAAATAAAAAAGCACCGCTCAAACCTAGGAAGAAATACACCCAGCGCCCGAGATCGCCCCCATAACTGCCAAAGTGTAATCCAAAGAATACCGCAACGGTTCTGGCCCAAATCCCCTTGTCGCTTTGATCAATCGTGCTATTGGTCACCTTAAGACTATAAGGATGCAGGTATAAGAAATCGGTAACGGGTCCACGCATAAAACCATTGGGGTTATATAACCCCAAGCGCAGAGTCGCACGGGGATTATTCAAGTTCATAAAGCTCATTTCATTCACTTGATAATCGGGGGCGATTTGCTGCACCTTGGCTAACACAGTGGTGACCTTTGGCAAATCGACAAGTGTATAGAGCGTTTTGTCCGGTGCCGATTGAGCAAATAATGGTTTTTCACCATAAACCATATGCTTAAGCCCATCGTAAAGCTGGTCATGGAAAGCAAACACAATCACAGTTACACATATCACTAGATGAAATGGCAGGCTGGTAATGCCCACTAAATTATGGGCATCGAGCCAGAAACGACTCTCACCTTTATCTTTACGCAGGGCGAAAAAACTTTTGGTTAAAGTTGGCAGTAAAAAAATCACCCCAGAAACGAGCGCCAAGAAGTATAAAACGGCGGCTATCCCCAACACATAGGCACCCGCTTGATCGTGACCGACTTCGCCGGCAATCCCCGCGGTGCGGTGTAATTGGTCAATCAGCTCAGCCAACTCGCTTGGTGTACTTAGTTGGGTGACTAATTGCCCCTGCTCGTCAAGGCTGGCATGCCAAAGCTGGTGACTCATGCTGAGTTCACGTTCCGAGCCCTGCTGATACCAAGTCATCGGCGATTGATGCTCATCATTTAAGTGCAAACTAAAACCGGTTTTGGCCTTATCATCCTGCGCTAACACTTGCGCGACTAAGTCATCCAGTTTCTCAGCGGGCACTTGAGGCAAGGTCAGGGCTGGCGGCATTGACCAAGCGTCAATCGCCCCCTTAAACATAGTGAGCGAGCCGGCATAAAAGCCGATAAACAATACGATTCCGGCGATGATACCAGTCCAAATATGGATAGACTGATACACACGTAACACATCACTGCGAACTTTCATCCTTGTCACCTAAAGGTATATAACACTATATAAGTCAAAACGTTAAACAAGCCCAAGTAGCCAATTGCCCTGAGTCCAGTTTTAAACATAAAGCTAAAACTTAAGATCAATAACCAGATAGGCGTAATCAGCCACATGTTGAACTGCACTTTAGTATCGGCATCGATGCCGCCTGGGCCAAACCAGGCAAATAACCCCACCAATCCAAGTGCTAAAGTAAATCCTAAAATCAATCCAGCCAGTGACTTAGTCCACCAGTCGGGTTGCAATTTATCCTGTTCAGCTAAACGTGCCATGAGTTATTTCCGACCGAAAAGTGAGATAAAAGGCACTAACCCCATCAATAACATCAATAGGGCTAACCAAATAAAAATTGCGGCGCTAAGGGTAAAGAGGCTAAGCCAACCGATAAGACTGACAAAGGCAACACCGTAAGCGAGTAACCGCCAAGGCCGCTTAGGAAGGGAGCTTGCAAATAGTTTTTGCTGCTTATTCGTTAAATAAAATAACAAACAGGCCAGAAGCGTCGACAACAGGAATATAAGTTGCAACACGGGATGTTATCCTCTCACTACAAAGCGTTAGCATTCGAGTCCATTTGCCTATGCTTGCTGTACATCATGTAAAAAGATAAGCACATGAAAGCAATGGAAGAATTTTAATTTCGGGACTCTAGCCTTGGTGATAATAATTCGCAATAAGATTTACACTGTAAGGATGGTTTATGATATTCAAATCACAAATAGGCAACACTTCTGCCTTGTCATTGCCAGTTGTTAACCATTAAGATACATTTCGCGTTAATAGTCTTGTCCCAAGATAAACAATCCGATTCACCCTCAAGCTCATTACTATGACATCAGCAAAGGAAGCTAAATGATTAAAAATGAATTCAATCTGCCGAGCTCAATTGGCCTCAGCAAAATTATCCCCATTGTTATTCTGTTAATCCTCTTTATTTCCTTATTTGGCAGTTGGTATACGGTTGACCAAGGTGAACGTGGCGTACTGCTGCGCAACGGTAAAGTTATCGGTACCGCAGAACCTGGGCTGGGTTTTAAAATCCCACTGATAGACACTGTGGTGAAGATTTCGACCCAAACACACACCACCAGTTATACCTCGCTGCAAGCCTATAGCCGCGATCAACAACCTGCGACACTTAACGCATCAGTGACATTTAGCGTACCGCCAGACCGCGTCGAAGAAGTGTATGCTAACTTCAAGAGTATCGATGCCATGGTCACGCGTTTGCTCGACAGACAAGTGCCGACTCAGGTCGAAAACATCTTCGGTAAATACACGGCGATTTCTGTGGTACAAGAGCGGATCAAGTTCGGTATCGATGTGACCAGCGCGATCACTAACTCGATCAAAGGTCCGGTAGAAATCAACTCAGTGCAGATTGAGAATATCGACTTTTCCAACGCCTATGAAAAATCCGTCGAAGACAGAATGCGCGCCGAAGTCGAAGTACAGACTCAACTGCAGAATCTAGAGAAAGAACGCGTCAGCGCGCAAATCGCCGTCACCCAAGCGCAAGCACAGGCAGACTCGCAATTAGCCCGCGCTAAGGCTGAAGCCGAAAGTATTCGTATCAAAGGTGATGCAGAAGCCTCTGCGATTAAGAGCCGCGCCGAAGCATTGGCACAAAATCAAAACTTAGTTGAATTAACCAAAGCGGAAAAGTGGGACGGCAAACTACCGACAACCATGCTGCCGACAGGCACCCTGCCCTTTATCGATGTGAAAAAAGGCAACTAAGCTTAGGTTTAGCCCGAGCAAAACATAAATCGACAATAAAAAATCCCAGTGTTAGCCCTAACACTGGGATTTTTATTTACTCGATAATACTGAGCGGAGTATGAGCCAATTAAGAACAGCAATCGTTGCGGCGGATCCAGCTTCTAGGGATCTTTTCAAACACTACTTTCGCCATGAGTAACGCCAGTACTATGCCAGAGGTTGCCACTAGCCACTGAGGTAACATTTGGTGCTGCTCACCAATCTGTGGCATCACCACAAAGCCAAAGCTATCCACCAGATAATTGACCAATATGCCCGCGACTAAGGCCACGCCAATCACGCCGCCCAAGTATCCCCACAACGCACGTTTACCTAACTCTTTAGCCACCACACCTAACGTTGCGATATTAGTCGCAGGACCCGCCATCATAAACACTAAAACGGCTCCCGGTGACACACCCGCCAGCAATAGTCCGGCAGCAATCGGTGTCGAGGCAGTAGCGCAGATATACATAGGCACAGAGACCAACACCATGACTAACATGGCTAAGATACCGTTGCCCCATTGTGCTAAAAAGTCTGCAGGGACATAGGTTTGCACCAGTGCGGCGAAGAATAAGCCCACCAGCAGCCACAAGGTAGTGTCACGCACTAAATCCGTTGCCGCATATTTAAGACCAATACCAACGCGACTCAAGACAGATTGCGACTTTAACTCAGTCGCCATATCTTGAGTCGAGGCGCAGCAGCTATCCGCTTCACCTTGGGTTTGAGAACCATGGCCGTGAGCACTGTGATCATGTGTTCCAGACTCGGCTTTATTTGAAGTACCGCAACAGGCACCTTTTTTCACCACAAGGATTTTCTCAGGGGTGACAGATTCAGCAGCTTTACTGGCGCAGCATGAAGCTGTTTTCTCAGCTTTGATCACGCCGCCATTCGCAACACTGCCGCCATGAGCCGTCATTAAGCTAGGCGCAGCAGCCATAGGCGTCATTTTGATCGCACTCTTAGGCTCAGTCTTCTGTTCACTCTCAGCTGGTCTTTCAGTGCTGCAGCAGGATGAGGCCGCGTTAATAGGCGCTAAAGTGGGCTCTTTAGTTGATGAGCAACAGCTTTTAACCGGTTCAGCTTTAACAGCTTGGGGCTGAGTCGCCGATTTCGACGCACAGCATGCAGCCACGGGTGCGTCGCTTGCTGACTTGGACTCGGATTTAACCGCAGGCTTGCCATCATCGTCATCACGCCCAACAAGTAAGCCAGCCACAATCGCACTGGTAATCGCTGCAATCGGTCTAACGATCGCCATAAAGGGGCCGAGTAACACGTAGGAAACGGCGATTGAATCGACGCCCGTTTCTGGCGTCGACACTAAAAAGGAGGTGGTTGCTGCTTTAGAGGCACCAGAACGGCGTAACCCTACCGCCGCAGGAATCACGCCACACGAACACAAAGGTAAAGGTGCACCGAGCAGCGCCGCCTTCACTACCGTTTTAACACCGTGACCGCCTAGCTGCTTTTGCATCCACACCATTGGTACGAATACTTTTAATAGCCCAGCCAAGATCAGGCCCAATAACAACCAAGGCGCCGAGTCTAAAAACAGATCAATAAAATTCTTCAGTAACATAATTAATTCCCTGACTCATTATGGATTGTTTTGCCGTGAGTATGCTGGTGCGACTCATTTTGATGTGCTTTATGCTGATGCGTTTCGTGCTGATTTCCATCATGAGAATGATGCTCAACGCGTACCCGCTCAGTACTGGATTCCAACGCCTCTAAAATCGAGCAATGTTCGGCGCTACGGGGTCCACCACAACAGGCATCGGACAGACTTTGTAAACTGGTTTGAAAATGATTCAGCTCGGCGATTTTGGCCTGCACTTGGGCCAATTTAATATCGACCATACCCTTCACATCGGCGCAGACGCGATTAGATTTATCAAGCTCAATTGAAAGCAATTCACTGATTTCATTGAGGGTAAAACCCACGGCCTTCGCCCGTAAGATAAAACGCAGTCGCGCGGCATCGGCCTCGGTATACACTCGATAGCCAGACTCGGTACGGCTCGACGGCGCGAGCAGACCGTGCTTCTCGTAGAATCTCAACGTGTCGGCTTTCACCTCACACAAATCCGCCAGTTCACCAATACGATACATGTCTTCATCCTTTGCGAAATAGCGCCCAACTCAGGGAGAGTTTCCAGCATACAACTCAATAATGCGAGTATAAACCTTGGAGCCTACTCCAAGGTCAAGGGGTAATTCATACTTTACATAAAGTCGGCCGAGTCACGTCACTTTGTTCTGATATGAATATTGTGAAATCACGCAGAAAAAACACCCGGAAATCGAGTTTTACGTTAGAATACGCGCGCCGTGATGAAGGGATAAAAAGTTAGCTAATAAAGTAAAAATAGGACCAAGGGACTTTTGGAAAGCGGTGCAGCACTAGGCCTGTTCTGTTTTCCGAAAGATCCTTGAAACTAAAATAACTGGACCCTGTACCCAAATGACTGCTGCAAATAATGCCAGACCCATTCGTCGCGCGCTGTTAAGCGTTTCAGATAAAACCGGAATTCTCGAGTTCGCCAAAGCACTTCACGCCCAAGGTGTGGAGCTGTTGTCAACTGGCGGCACCGCTCGCCTGTTAGCGGATAACGGCGTGCCTGTTATCGAAGTATCTGATTACACAGGACACCCTGAGATCATGGACGGTCGCGTTAAGACGCTGCACCCTAAAGTGCACGGCGGCATTTTGGCGCGCCGCGGTCTTGATGAAAGCGTGATGGCCGACAACAATATCAATGCCATCGATCTGGTTGCGGTTAACCTTTATCCTTTCGCTGAAACTGTTGCTAAAGCCGGTTGTACCTTAGAGGACGCTATCGAAAATATCGATATTGGCGGCCCAACTATGGTGCGCGCAGCGGCAAAAAACCACAAAGACGTCACCATAGTCGTTAATGCCGCCGATTACTCACGCGTACTCGCAGAAATGACGGCTAACAATGGCAGCACGACTCATGCGACGCGTTTCGACTTAGCGATTGCAGCCTTTGAGCACACTGCGGGTTACGATGGCATGATCGCCAACTACTTCGGTACTATGGTTCCAATGCATAGGGTTCCTGCGCATAGCACGGACGAATGTTTTGCTGACTCCCTATCCGTTGAGAGCTCTAAGTTCCCACGCACGTTCAATACCCAATTAGTGAAGAAGCAAGACTTACGCTATGGCGAAAACAGCCATCAAGCGGCGGCTTTCTATGTCGACACGAAAATTGATGAAGCCTCTGTGGCGACGGCGATTCAGTTGCAAGGCAAAGCTTTGTCTTACAACAATATTGCCGATACCGACGCCGCTCTTGAGTGCGTAAAAGAATTCTTGGAACCCGCCTGCGTTATCGTTAAACACGCTAACCCATGTGGTGTGGCGTTAGGTAAAGACTTGCTCGATGCCTATAACCGCGCCTATCAAACTGACCCAACCTCAGCCTTCGGCGGCATTATCGCCTTCAACGGCGAATTAGATGCCGCGACGGCCAGCGCTATCGTTGAGCGTCAATTCGTTGAAGTGATTATCGCCCCAACCGTCAGCCAAGCGGCGCGCGATGTGGTTGCGAAAAAGACCAACGTGCGTTTATTAGAATGTGGTCAATGGAATACTAAGACCCAAACCTTAGACTACAAACGTGTTAACGGCGGCTTACTGGTGCAAGATCGCGACCAAGGTATGGTCGGTTTAGAAGACATCAAAGTGGTTTCTAAACGTCAACCCACTGAGAGCGAACTGAAAGACTTAATGTTCTGCTGGAAAGTGGCGAAGTTCGTTAAATCTAATGCCATTGTTTATGCCAAAGACGGCATGACTATCGGTGTCGGCGCTGGCCAAATGAGCCGCGTTTACAGCGCTAAAATTGCTGGCATCAAGGCCGCCGATGAAGGCTTAGAAGTAGTGAACTCTGTGATGGCATCCGATGCTTTCTTCCCCTTCCGTGACGGTATCGATGCCGCAGCGGCTGCGGGCATTAGCTGCATCATCCAACCGGGTGGCTCAATGCGCGATGCTGAAATCATCGCCGCAGCAGACGAGCACGGCATGGCCATGGTGATGACGGGCATGCGCCACTTCCGTCACTAATCGCCACTAAGCAGCCAGCACTCAATCAGTACTGGCTGCTTTTTTGTTTTACCACTCTTTGTTTTACCGCACTCTGGTTTCGACCACAGTGTGCCTACACAGAACATAAAACTCTAAGGGATGACTTAACATGAAAGTATTAGTTATTGGTGGCGGCGGTCGCGAACATGCCCTAGCGTGGAAAGCTGCACAATCGGCTCAAGTTGAAACTGTCTATGTTGCGCCAGGCAATGCGGGCACAGCCCTAGAACCTAATGTTGAAAATCTGGCGATCAGCGCCACCGACATTCCTGCTCTGCTCGATTTTGCGAAAACCCATAAAATTGAACTGACCATAGTCGGCCCAGAAGCGCCATTAGTGATGGGCGTAGTTAATGCATTCAATGCCGCAGGTTTACCGATTTTTGGCCCAACTAAGGCGGCAGCTCAGCTTGAAGGTTCAAAAGCCTTCACTAAGGACTTTTTAGCCCGCCACAATATTCCAACTGCGGGTTACAAAAACTGCACTGAAATCAGCGACGCCAAAGCCTTCGTGCGTGAATTAACGGCCACAACAGGTTATCCAGTGGTCATCAAAGCTGACGGTTTAGCGGCAGGTAAAGGCGTTATTATCGCCCAAGACCAAGCTGAAGCCGATGCTGCAATTGATGACATGCTCGCCGGTAACAAGTTTGGCGATGCGGGTTCACGCGTGGTCATTGAAGAATTCCTGAAAGGCGAAGAAGCAAGCTTCATCGTAATGGTCGATGGCAAAAACATTCTGCCAATGGCGACCAGCCAAGATCATAAAGCCCGCGATAACGGCGACTATGGTCCAAACACGGGTGGCATGGGCGCTTACTCGCCAGCACCTGTGGTGACTCAAGCGGTACACGATTGGACTGTGGCAAACGTGATTCGCCCAACGGTTGATGGCATGGCGGCAGAAGGCAATGTCTACACAGGCTTTTTGTATGCTGGCTTGATGATTTCTCCCGACGGCAGCGCCAAAGTGCTTGAATACAACTGCCGCTTCGGCGATCCAGAAACTCAGCCAATCATGATGCGGTTAAAGTCAGACTTAGTGGAACTGTGTTTAGCCGCCACCCGTGGCGAGTTAGATAAAGTGACAGCTGAATACGACGAGCGCGCAGCCGTGGGCGTAGTATTAGCCGCTGGCGGTTATCCAGATGAGTATCGCAAGTTTGATGTGATTGACGGTCTCAGTCTTGGTGATAACAATGGCAAAGTCTTCCATGCTGGCACTGAGATGAAAGACGGCCACGTAGTCACCAACGGCGGTCGCGTACTCTGCGCGACTGCACTGGGTAACACAGTGACCGAAGCGCAAAAAGCGGCTTATAAATTGGTTGATGAAATCCACTGGGATGATGTGTATTTCCGCACCGATATTGGTTACCGTGCTATTGCACGTGAGCAGCAAGACTAATTGCTAGGCGCGTTAAAAAACCGGCCAGAAGCCGGTTTTTTTGTGCCTGAATTTCTGCGGAATTGAAATGTAATCCTTATAATCTTAGCGATTGATGACTTACTATAACAACTATCCTCAACAAATAGGCCTAGCTCGATAAAGGTTAATTTTTACCATAATAATGTGACATGAAGCACATACCTAAGCTCAGATGACGTGCACCATCAAGCTTCTTATATTTTTAACAATCAAAAAATTAATGGGGTAAATATATGGGTTATTCGATAAAAGATCTTATTTATCAAGGTGAAAAATCGGGCGTACATAACTGGCAAACCCTAGAAGGAGCCAGCTTTTACTGGCATCCAGATTGGTTTCATATTGCAGAGGATATGACGGGCCATATGGCCACGGCAACTATCGAAAAGCAAGGGGAAAAAGCAACGCAAAGCGAGGCTGAACAGTCAATCATTACGCATCTGAATAAGAGTGGCAAATAGCTTGTAATGCCAAAGATGTTAGTGCCCGGAGGCGATCGCCCTGCGGGCAATTTTATCGATTAAACCTGGCGCGATCAGCTTAAGCCAACGCCCCAAACGGCCACGAAGTGAAGTGATAAGTTGTCGGCCCCGAGTCGCAATCACAGGTAGCATCATATTGGCGCATTGCTCGGCCGTCAGTATCTTAGCTTCTTGCATCGGTGACTTGCCTAAAGGATTACCTGCACCATCGAGGGCACGTTTGTGAATTTGTGACACCACAAAATCGGGGCAAATTACCGTCACTGCCACATTATCGTCCGCGAGCTCAATCCGCAACGAATCGAAAAAGCCAATCACAGCATGTTTAGAAGCGGCATAACCGCTACGAGTTGGAACGCCCGTTAATCCAGCGACGGAGGCCACTACCACCACTTGGCCCTTACTGGCCTTTAAATGAGGTAACGCGGCATGGGTCAAATACGCGGGTCCAAGATAATTCACCCGCATAATGTCTTCAAGTACAGACAGCTGAGTCAGCTCGTCGAAACGTGACCACATAGTCATGCCAGCATTGTTAATCAAAATATCAAGATGGCCATAATGCGCGACCGTGGCTTCTATCAAGGCTTCGCACTGCTCAGGACGAGAGACATCAGCAGCAAATACAAAAGGAGGCGGACCATAATTAGCGATTTCTAAGGCGAGTGAAGCGAGACGTGTTTCATTGCGTGCACTGATCACCAGTTGGCAGCCCATTCGCGCCATTGCCACAGCAAGTGCCCGACCAATACCTTCTGAAGCACCCGTGATGATCACGACCTTGCCAGTAAGTCCATCCATAGTCATTCCTTTGTTATCGCTATGTTAATTACGTCTTTGGCTAAATTGGCATAATCACACTAAAAGCGCAATCCTTCACGCGCGTTGTGCAAGCCTCATCTCATATTGTTCACGATAATTTGCTAAGGGTTGTGGGCGACCTATCGCATAACCTTGCGCGTAATTAATGCCAATGCTCAACAATCTGTCGATAATCTCCTGATTTTCAACAAATTCGGCCACAGTCTCGATCCCCATGACCCGACAAACATCCTGAATCGATTTAACGATGGCATAGTCTTTAGCGTTCACGGCAAGGTTCTTGATAAAACAGCCATCGATTTTGACATAATCCACGGGCAGCTCACGCAGATAGCCATAAGAGGCGAAACCACTGCCAAAATCATCCAGTGCAAACGAGAAGCCGAGTTTACGTAACTGCTTCAACATTTCCATACCACGATTACGATTTTGGATCGCGGTGGTTTCAGTAATTTCAAAGCAAATACATTGACTTGGAATATCAAAAATATGTTGCTGCTGGGCGATATATTCCACCATACCTTCGGCGCCTAAACTATTGCCCGAAAGGTTGATCGAAATACAATGATCAGGCCAAAGTACAGGATGCAAAGACAGCCATAAAAAGGCTTTGCGGATCACTTCTTTATCTATGTCAGGCATCAGCTTAAAGCGCTCAGCCGCGGCAATAAACTGCGCAGGCGCCAAAATACGACCGCAGGGTTCTTGAATTCGCAGCAGGATCTCCATGCGTTGTCGCTGTGGACCGCTGCCTAACCCACGGATCGGTTGGTAATAAAGAATTAGCTCGTTTTCTTCAATCGCCTGCGCGATACGTACCGCCCACTTTGGCGCGTTTCTTTGGTAAGTGAGCTCTTTATCTTTATCATCGTAAAAATGAATTTGATTGGCGCCCTTAGCTTTAGCGGCAATACAGGCAATATCAGCGTCTTTCAATAATTCTTGGGCATCAATATAAGGCGCACGACCAAAAGCAACACCTATGCTAAGGCCGACTTTATAGTTACAGTTTTTGTCATTCAGCACTTGCAGCGAGACCTGCGCAATCATTTGCTTGAGTAATTGCGCCACAGATAAAGCACTGCGATTACACACCACTAAACCAAACTCATCACCGCCAAGCCGCGCCAACAACTCCTGTGGCCCGAGACAAGCCTGCATAGCCTTAGCCACCATGGCGAGCATACGATCGCCTGCTGTATGGCCACAGCTATCGTTAATCAACTTGAATTGCTCTAAATCGAGATAACAAACGGCGATGGTTTTAGCTGAGACAGCAAATTGAGGGAGCTGTTCATCAAACGCCTGACGATTTAGCAGCCCAGTAATGCTGTCGAAATTGGCTCTTTTTTGGAGTTGGCGCTTAAGTAACTCTTCTTGAGTGATATCTCGCAATACCACGACGGTGCCGACAATTTCTTTATCGTGGTTACGCAAATTACTAATGCTGCGTTCCATAATCCGCGGTGTTGCGGTCAATAACTTGATTTTCTCGACCTGTGGTGATGACTCGCCAAGGCGAATACAAGTGAACACCGCCTGATTCAACTGGTCGCCAGCCTTTAACAGGCTGGCAAGGCTCTGATCTATAGCATAACAACTGGCAACATCCAAAAGCGACTCGGCCCGCGGATTCATATAAATCACTTTGGCATCGACGTCGGTTAAGATCACGGCTTCTGCAATGGATTCTAAGGTGATTTTCGCCCGTTCTTTCTGCTGATAAATTCTGGCCAGCAGGCTATTAACGCGGCTGGCAAGCACTTCTAATTCCTCATTGCCCTCACTGGTAACAGGTTGATAGACACTGGACATAGGATCGACCAACGCCAATTGCTGCATCAAGTTTTTAAAGGGTTTGAGTAAACCAGAGCGTAACCAAATATAGCCAAGGCCAACAATAAACACGCCAAATAGAATGAAACCGAGCGATACCCAATCAAGCTGAAATTTCACCTCTTGGAAGGGCCCCTCGGAGAACTGCACTTGCAGGTAAACAGGTTTGTCTTTTAACAGGCTGGGTATTGCAATGGTGTCACTATGAACGCCCTCAACACTTGCCGTTACAAGGTTAGAGTGACTCATAGTCACTTTAGTTACCAATAAGGCCTGCGCATATTCAAGTAAGTCGTTATCGGTCAACTGACGCACCAGCAGTACAGATTCATTAGGTGCAGAAGCCACGGCGGTAATGACATAAGCCTGCCCACCAATCAAATATGCACCAGCAACACTGGGCATATTAGCGCTAATAATGGCGCTGGCAATTTCCCGCAGCTCATTAGACGCAAAAGTATATTCATTGGGGAAAAAAGTCTGCAGTTCGCCTTGGCGTAAAATATACCAACTAAGGTTGGCCGACATTGAACTATCGTGCCACGAGGACTCTAGCTTTTTTAGTTGCACTTCATCTAACTGCGACAAAGGTAAAGCGTAGATATTCGTGAGAAAGGTTAAGCGGTCAACATCAATTTGAAACTGCTGCTGGATATTAGCAAGTTCACGATTAGCACTGTCTTGGCGCAATAGCTCGACGCGATGGTCGTACCAACACCCCAGACAATAGGAGACAATGACCACCGCGGGGAGACAAAAGCCCGCAATAAATACCAATATTTTCTTGCCAATGTGCATCTCTTACCACGGCTTGTTATGACTAAATTGATTGACGGCCTTGCATAATCCTTCACTGCGCCATGCAACATATCTCATTTGCGAATAGTATTAAACATCACTTCGCTTTAGTCGTTGCTAAAGTAGACATTTTCATGCAATCAAATCAATCTTATACCTTTGATTTAAAAATAAAATTTATAAAATAAACGATTATGAATTTTACTTTTTATCAAGAAAATTCACACATAATCAGAATGTGAATATAGGGTGCTTAAGTCGTTATCTAAATGTAAGACCCATTAAGCTCGCAGACGATAGAAATCACCACATACGCTCATCCATAAAGATACCTTCGCCAGAAGCTCCAACGCTATCAAACCCAAATGTCAGAAATAAAACAGGCCCGCAAGCGGGCCTGTATCGCAAACCAAAAATTACTTATGGTATTGCTTTGATTGCGCATGAACCGCCTTGATAAAGGCGCCGGCATGCTCTGGATCGACATGCTGATGGATGCCATGACCTAAGTTAAAGACATGGCCAGTACCCTCACCATAACCCGCTAGGATATGGCCCACTTCTTCTTCAATACGTGGAATAGGTGCATATAACATTGAAGGGTCCATGTTGCCTTGCAATGCAACTTTATGGCCTACACGGCGACGGGCATCGGCAATGTCTACCGTCCAATCCAAACCTAACGCATCACAGCCAGTTTCTGCCATCGCTTCTAACCACAAACCACCACCTTTAGTGAACAGCGTCACTGGCACTTTGCGGCCATCGGCAAAACGTGTTAGACCATCGACAATCTTCTGCATATAACGCAAAGAAAACTCACGGTAAGCAGAGTGCGATAACGCGCCGCCCCATGAGTCAAAAATCATTAGTGATTGTGCGCCATTAGCCACTTGAGCATTCAGGTATAAGATCACTGAATCGGCTAATTTATCTAACAGCATGTGTAATGCCATTGGCTCAGCGTAAGCCATCTTCTTAATTTTTTCGAAAGTTTTGCTCGAGCCGCCTTCAACCATATAAGTCGCTAGGGTCCAAGGTGAACCAGAAAAGCCAATTAACGGCACTGCGCCATTCAGTTCACGGCGAATAGTGCTAACGGCTTTCATCACATAACCCAGCTCATCTTCTGGATCTGGAATTGAGAGCTTTTTGATCGCATCGATAGTGTCTGTAGGGCGCTCGAAACGTGGGCCTTCACCCGCCTCAAAATACAAACCTAACCCCATAGCATCGGGCACTGTTAAAATATCGGAAAACAAAATCGCCGCATCGAGATCATAACGACGTAAAGGTTGCAGCGTGACTTCACAGGCAAGCTCATGATTTTTACACAAAGACATGAAGTCACCCGCTTGAGCGCGAGTAGCTTTATATTCAGGAAGATAACGGCCAGCTTGACGCATCATCCACACAGGGGTCACATCGACAGGCTCTTTTAGTAGGGCGCGTAAATAACGATCATTCTTTAATTCTGCCATTGGGCTTGGTTCCTAGTCTTATTGAGATCCGCTGGGTCGGTAGTTTAGCATTTACGCGAATAATGTAACCTTTATGTGCAAATATATGTGAGCTATTCCCCATCGTTGGCGTCGATTTGACCATATAAATTGGAAATTGTTATCCAGATAACATACTGCTGATTTATTCGTAACGAAGTCACACTCAGACAGAAAAAAGTTGCGCTGGTTCCCTGCCTTTGGTATAAAAAGTCTGCGCTAGCAAGAACAATCAAGAAGCTCGTCGCATCGAGCCTGCTATAAACTTTACTCACCCAACGATATGTTTCTATCGTTGGGTTTTTTATTTGTATTTTTTGATGCAAAACAGCTGGTTTGTCCATTTCATCATTCACGCAAAATCGCATGAAAAGAGTTGATCGATTAGCGACTTGTCCCTACATTAGAGTTATGTGCTGGCACTTAAATGGAATGCATCATGCTGAGAGAACTTGAAAAAGCGGAACAGAAGTGGGGCGGCTCAAATAAGCTTATTGATCAATGGCTAAAAAATCGTCGCAAACTGTTAGTGCATTACTGCCAAATTGCTGGGCTTCCTCCTTACAGTAAATCAGAAAAATCACTTCCCTCGTTCGAACATGTTAAATCTTTCTGTGACTTATTAGTGGACTATGTCTCTGAAGGCCATTTCGAAGTCTACGATAGAGTCGTTAATGCCTGTAGTGAATATGGTGAATCAAGCAAAACACTCGCGCAACAAGTATTGCCAAAAATAACGCCAACCACGAATGCGGCATTAGACTTCAACGATAAATATGCGGAAACTCAAGACGATCTCGTGTTGTATCAACTCGATAAAGATTTATCTGAACTTGCCCATAACATGGAAACTCGCTTCGAACTCGAAGATGAACTACTCGAAGTACTCCACCGTAAGCATTCAGAACACACCCAGTAAGCCTCAATCAATTTAAGCGCACTTTGTGTGTTCGGTGCGCTTATCTTGACCAATCCAACGACTACCGAAATATATGGGCTCACTAACAAGTAATGGCTCATTAGAAACGTCGGTTAAAACCTATCTCTAGCAATGTAACTAAATATGAAATGCTCTTTACGCACCTCACCCATCAAAGAGATACACTTTAACGCCTCAGTTAAGTGTTAACTAACCTAGCCAGTGAACGCCAAGAGCAGTCTGTAATTACTTTATGAGCGGCGCAAACATATGCGTATTTCTCTGATTTAACTAAGGCAGCGATGTTGGGATTATGCATGTTCTTCATGATTATAACGTGATAATCAATTAGACATATAATTAATGTAAAT